>JBFILF010000468.1:0-4383 GCA_041599835.1 Pirellulaceae bacterium | reverse complement strand
CCATGCTGAGTTCGCGTCCCGAACTGCTGTGACTCAGCAAAATGATCCAAAGGCAGCCCGACGGAAACATTGATGAGTGAGAAAAATAATTGCTGGCCGAGATGGCTGAGAAACTGGAAATCAGCCGGGCCCACTTCCGCGGCTTGTTGGCCGAACTCGAAAGCTCCGCGCTAAAGAGTTAGTAGAATGCGCCAGCAGGGGGTCGAGAATACGGAAAACCTGTTACTCAATTCATTCTTTCGCGGTGCAATTCTTATAAAGTGTCGATAGGCAGTCCGTGCCGAAATCCTTGCGATTCCGCTTCGGTTACCATCCATACCGCCGGGCTCGTGACAGTTCAAATGCCCGCAGGATGTTGATGGCGCCGCGGTGTATCAATCGCGGATACCCCAGTAAACGCAACAAAACCAGCGTCTTTCGTAGACCTTTGACGGAGGACAATTCGAGCGGCAAAACCGCGGACAGCTGGTCCAATTCGCTCGCCGCAAGATCGTTCAGGGCGTGGCGGCCTTTGATCAAGCTCTCGAAATTCGGAAACTGGCGTTTCCATTTGGTTTGGTACTCGGCCAACTGGGCAGCCTGCCACTTACCGGCCCTTATCGCTTCGGCGGCCGTTCGCGCTGCCAGTTCGCCACTGACCAGTGCCAGATGAGTGCCGCCTTCGAACAAGGGCGAAGCAAATCCGGCGGCGTCTCCGACGATCAACAGCCCGTCGGCAAAGGTTCGATCGATCGGCCCCTGAGCGGGCACGGTGCCCCCTGAGACTCCCGTGCGCGGATTTTCTTGCCAGCCATTGTGGGCGATGAAATCGTCCAGATATTTTTTGGCGATGGCATTATCACTGGTTACCAATCCCACGTAGGCACGGTCGCCGCTTTTCGGGATGACCCACAAGTAACCGTTCGGACAAAAATGAGGCCAGAGGTAAAACCTCACGACGTCGCTGGACGAGAATTCCGTGAGCAAATATTGCAGACCGATGCGCGTGGCCGGACGATCGTTAAGGCCAGTTTGGGTTGAAGTCACCGAGGACACACCCGAGGCGTCAATCACAATCGCCGCCCGGTACGCATGACCATCTTTGGTCTCGACGTGCCAGTGATTTCCTGTCCGCTGCAGTGAGCCGACCGACGACTGCAGCTTAACCTTTGCACCAGCCGCGATGGACTGTTCGACCAGCCACTGTTCAAATCGGTCTTTGTTTAGCACGACGCCCGGCTCGGCCAACAAATGCTCTTCGCCGCCGGGGAATACAATCTGGATTCCGCGAACTCGTGTGGATCGAGCGCACTGGGGCAAGGGCAGTCCCAGTCGGGCAATCGCCACCTCGGACAAGCATTCGCCGCAACGGACCGGAACGCCGACCGTTGGTTTGCGTTCCAGGACTAATGTCCTTACACCGAGTTCCGCCGCGCGCCAGGCCGCCATCGCTCCCGCGGGCCCGGCACCAATCACCAAGACATCTGTGCCTGCGATAGAAGTGATGATGGCACTCCCAAACCAAATGCGAATTCCCAACGGGTCAATTCGCCGCGAATGGGGCCGATGATGCGCGGTCAGCATTGTTGCGCGGCCGCCGCCTAATCCGGAGCATTGTCGGCAAATTCACCCAGTATATCCATTGTCGAAATAATCCCGACCAGCCGGTCATGGCGATCCAACACCGGTAAATGGTGCACGCGATTGCGGACCATGGCTCGCGCCGCTTTGCCAATGGCGGTGTCCGTGCCAATCGTCGTCACGGATTCACTCATATACGATTGAACTTTTTCGCTGCCCAAACAGGCAACCAGTTTGTCGATCAGCATCTGCTGGGATCTTGAGCCGCCGACATCACGTTGTCTCAGGTCTTGATCGACGTCGCGTGTCACGTCGATCAGGTCGGAGGTTGAAATAATGCCAACGCAATGATCTTTGCCGTCGATTACCGGCAAAGCGGATACGCGGTTCTCACCCATCAGCGTCAACGCCTGGTGGACCGTATCATCAGCATGTAACGTGACAATGTCACAGCTCATGATATCTTTAACCCGCTTGTCATAGACACTATTGCCCATCGTCACGTCTCATCCGTTTCCAATAGGACTGGTTCAAATCAATGTCAGTCTGCCACGGCTGGTCGGCTGTCAGCATCCGGGCCGTCAAACTGCAACCAGCATGCCATGCAGTCCGAAGACCAAGTCGCGCAGATTCGCCACCATTCTGGCGCTGTATGGCCTGTGTTTGAGTGCGATTTGGCACGCCCCCTGTGCCGCGATGACGAATGGCGCGGGTCGCAGCTCGTTGATGCTATTGGGAAATAAAGGTGGCCAGCAACTGATAATGTCTTGCTCCACAACCCGTTCCGTCGCTGAACATGCGGATTTGGGGCATCGATTCTGCGGCCCCGACAATGTTTGAATCGGTGATGTTTTCCAGTTGGGCTTCCAGCATATCACCCAGCTTCCTGCATCCAACCGACGTATGGATGGCGGCAATAAAGAGATTTATCGACGGCTTACCTGAATGATTTGAACAGGAGGACGCGGAGGTGTCGGAGGCCGCATGATTGTGTTTCTCCGCTATCTCCGTGGACTCCTGTTAAAAAACTCAGCACCGAGTGCGGGTGAGAGAATTCGAACCTCCACGTCCGCGGGTGGACACTAGAACCTGAAAAGACCGGCGAATCGGCGTTTCTACGCGCTTTTTCCTCGTGCAAAAAGCATTGTATGCGTCCATCACTCATTCGCAAATCGTTGCACTTAATTGCCAAAAAAAGTGGTATGGATCGCCGGCGCGAATTCGCAGACCGGTACTAAACCTTTTCGGTTTCGACCTGATGCGCTCCCTCGGACGACGACCAATCGACATCAGTCCTTTTTCTGCTCATTAGGAGCATGCAACTTTACGCTTAGCTTTGCACCGTCTTCTCGAAGCAGTCTTAGAATTCTCGTCTGGGTAGGCGTCACGACTACCGTTACGTTTCGTTTGCCAGAATCGTCTACATCAACAACCAATACTTGCACGCGACTAAGTATCACTGCGGTTTTTATTGGCTCACTGATTTCAGCAATAGCGTTGACCATCACGTCAGATCGAATATCTTCACCTGGTTTTTTGTCGAGGCTAAGTGAATAGGCGCGCAAGCCCTTTGGTATTCTGATGTACTCCTGACCTGCTTGGTCACCAATATGGAACGCTACAACCGAAACTAACAACAGAATCAAGGTATGCATGGAAAACTCCTATAAGGTTGGTGCGCCGATTCGGCGTCATTCGCCAAAACGTAAATGACCCAAGGAGCTATCGTCGTCTCACTAACCCAGGTAATGGACTCCGACGCCTTCGCCAACGGTCTATAGGTTTTAATCGGTAGCAGTTGCGCACTCTTGTAAACTTCGAGGTAATCTTCATCCGTCCAGAATATGTCATTGACCGGCCGTTTATCTTCCACATCGAGCATGACAATCTTGACGGTGTCACCGCTTTTTGCAGTTCTGTTTTCGGGGAAGTCCTTGGTGGAGAACGAAGCCCACTCGTTGACGTAAATCTCTGGCGCAGAAACAAGACTTACAATGCGTCCGCCTTTGCGAATCCGACGCCTCAGGGAACGGAACAAGGCAATCTTTTTCTCCTTCGTGGCAATATTGTCAAACGTGAAAACTGATAACGCGAGATCGTAAGCGCTTGTTGGCAAGACATCGAGGTCACCGTCAGGGACTAAGCGATAATCGCCTTGTGGATCAAGCTTTCTGGCTCTTATCAGCATTTGTTTGGCGATATCTACGCCAACCACGTCGAATCCGAGTCCTTGCAAAAATCGCGTCGAGCGCCCAGTTCCGCAACCAAAGTCTAAGGCCATTTTTCCGCGAACATGTGCGCTAATGATTGCAGGTAGATCACGATAGGCCAAATAGTATGTTCCAGGAAATTCCAGTCGGGAATAAGCGTCCGCACGCGAATCATCCTCGTAGACGTTTGAGAATTCTGTATCCATTTTTTGATTTCGATCCCGCCAAATGCGCGTCGTGTATTCGCACAAGGTAGTGTGTCACATTAATTTGGCATTCGCTGGGACTATCGTTTTCATAAACGATTGGGCCTTTGGCGCGAATGCTTTGGCGCCGCCACCTGCCTCGTCGTCTTGGCAAGGCCATTGCATTAGACAATAGCCAACATACTGCCGTAGCCGCAACAAAGTAAGCAACCCAAAATCCCCAACTCACGGATGGGGCCGCGCCGAAAGCACCTTCACGTTGGGGAACGAGGCGCTTCCCATTTGGAAACGTCTTTAACAACTTGGCGAACTCGTGCCCGCTTACATTGTGAAATCTTGGCCCATTCCCATTTGTATAGGGGTTCCAGGTTGAATCAAAAAACACCATAGACCGCTTGCCCAAAGTT
>JBFILF010000467.1:0-4395 GCA_041599835.1 Pirellulaceae bacterium | reverse complement strand
GTTTCAATACGTCATGGCCGACTCGATCTGCATCCAGAACAACAGCGCCCAACGATTTGAGATGATCAGTCACCAAGGTTTTGCCGCTGGCAACTCCGCCAACCACGCCAACGACAATCATTTGGTTTTCCAGGACCGACAAGCATCAATTTGGTCAACAAGCGCAAAGATTGAAAGATCAATTCCCATCGCTTTCAATCAGGCAGCCAACCATCAGCGAAGCACATCTGACGATCTGTTCGCCAATCATTCGAATCGTTTGAGGTAGGATTAATTAACTCGAAATCTTGATCGGAAAGCCCTTATTGGCTCCCCTAACAAGATATTCGCTCCGTCTCTAAGAATCCAATTTTTAGGCAGTTTTTCTGCTGAATCAATCCGGGGTTAAATCGGCGTTTTCACAGATTCCGCGGCAATACCCGCCATTTGGAGGCAGAAACCCAGTTGATGCGGCATTTATTGCGAAATCGGCCACCATTGTCCAACGCCCCTATCCGGCGCCACGTCAGCTAGCCAGATTCCGGTCCCACTGCGGAATGGGAAGATTGAAACCGCCAAACCAAAAGGGTGGATTTGATCGTTTGGTGAGTCAAGTCCATCAAATCTGAATCCAAACGATTTGAATGTTGAATGGCAAAAATGTGGCTGCATACCAATCGGTCATTCACTTGCCCTCGCCCGACGGGCGCGACGGTTGCTGCGGTCATCGTGTCCCTATTCGCCCTTGTCTCGCTCTGTGTACATTCCTTCCCGACTGGGCCTCGCTGGCGCTCACCGGATTCGTAGGATTGTTTCAGCTCCCCATCGCTCAGCTCCTATCCCTACAACACGCATGACCGCCCCAAGTCGACGGACGGCGATTAGCCAAATATGGTCAAAACATCCGGGGCTCGCACAAAGCTTATCTAATCGGCAAATTTTATTTGTTTGACACGTTTTTCCCGCGAATTTAAAATCGAGTCAGGCGAGACCGTCCGCGATAAATGCTTGTCAGACAACAAGTTGCTGGTTGACCGGCGGGAATTCCGTTTCTGCCAGTTGGTAAGCTGTAGTTTGTTTCTCGGTCAATTCGATATTTAGGTTAGTCGCCGCGCATCACGCGGCGACCTTTTTCTATTCAGGAGATGTATTCATGGCAGCTCGCGAGAACCAAGGCTATTTGATTGCCGTTATTTTGCTCGTGTTGCTTTCGGTGGTGCTGGCCATTGCCACCTATTTCGGCTTTACGAACATGAGCGAGATTGCCGACCAGCGCGACGACCTGCAAGCCCAGCTGGTCAGCCGAACCAATACCAGTGACGCCTATCGGGAACAGGCGGGCATTCTTAAATCTTACCTCGGTTTGCAAGGCTATTCGGTGGCCGAGGTATCGACGCGGCTGGAAACACTTAACCGGTCGGGCGAACAAAATGTGATCAATGAAACCCAATCGATCACAGATTTGTACAACGAGGACATGGCCCGCTACAACAACAAACCCGAAAATGAAGAAGGGACGTGGCGGGGACTGGTCAACGATTTTGCCGATGCGGTCAAAAACCTGCACAATACCGTGATCGTCCAGCGGAGCAACATCGACCGGGCGGAGCAACAACGACAGACTGACTTGGCCGCCAAAGACAAAGAAATCGAAGCCAAGGACAACCAGTTGAACCTCGCGCAACAAGATTTGGCGGAGGAAAAGAACCGGCATGCCCAAACCCGCACGGAGCTGGAGAGCAAGCTGAACGTGTCCGAAGCGTCCGTCAAGAATTTGAACCAGCGCGTCCAGGAATTGCAGAACATTCGGCTGGCCGACAAACAGGGTTTTGACGCCGAGTTGGCAAAGCGTCAAGACACCATCAACGCCTTGAAGGCCCAGGTGCGACGCCAAACCGAATTTGAAACCGAAGTGGCTGATGGGCAAGTCGTTTCCGTGTCGCCAATTCTCGGAAAAGTCGTCATCAACCTGGGCTACGAGGACAATCTGCGACCCCAAATGACGTTTGCGGTTTACGATCAACAGTTGACGAGCTTTGAAAAGGGCAAGCAAAAAGCCAAAATCGAAATCATTCGCATCCTCAACCCGCACCTGGCCGAAGCCCGCGTGGTGGAGCAAAGCCATACCGATCCGATTCTCACGCGCGATTTTGTCGTGTCATCGACATGGGATCCCGGTTACGCGGTTCCCATCGCGCTGGCGGGCGTGATCGATCTGGACGGCGATGGGGTGTCCGATTTGCAACGATTGATCAGTATCGTGCGGCTCAACGGTGGCGACGTGGTCGCCTATCATGACGAGGAAGGCAACGTGGTGGGTGAGATCGACGAAAACACCCGATACTTCGTCCGCGGCCAAGAGCCCAGCGACGCACAAATGGCGGCCGCTTACGCTCGTCTGGATGATCAGCGAATCAGCTTCGAAGTCCAGACAATTTCCGTTCGCGAACTGCTCAACTCGATGGGCGTGACCAACGAAGCAAAAATCCAGCGGATGGATTCGGAAATGGGTCAAAAGACCCAATTCCGCCCGCGGTTACCCGGCTCGGTCGACGGCAGCGCCTTTGACGACAATTAGTGCCACGGCGGCGACGGCAAGTCTTTAGTCGCGCGACACCAAACCTCGCAGGCAGCCGGGCGTTTGTCCCGGCTGTTTTTGTTGGCGCTGATCAAGAATCGCCGTCTTTTTTCTCTTCCTTCTTTTTCTCGTCATCCTTCTTTTCGTCTGCCTTTTTCTTCTCGTCGCCCTCTTTCTTGTCTGTTTCTTTCTTTTCGTCGGCCGTTTCAATTAGCGGCATTTTCACTGCGCCGATGATCTGCACATCCGGCCGCTTGGCCGCGAAATCCGCCATGCCTTGGTCGGTAACTTGGCTCTGCCACACGTAGACCTTCTTCAGGTTTTTCAGCGGCAACAAAAGTGCTAAGCCATTGTCGCTGACCTGCGTGCCGTACAGGTTTAGATATTCCAGTTCCTGCAATGGGGCCAGATGCCGCAAACCGTCGTCGCCGATTTTCGTCAGCTCCAAATGCAACTTTTTGAGCGCCGTTAATTTGCCGACCGCAGCCAGACCTTCATCGGTTATCTGCGTGCCTTTGAGGTTGAGCCACACGACGTTGCCCAATTCGTGCAAGCGTGTTAGCTGATCATCGCCCACCTCATGGTCAGACAAGTGGAAACTAACTTCAAGATCTTCCGACTCCATGGAGATTTGGTACACGCGACCTCCGGCGGCCGCGATGGCATCGCGCAACTCGTCGCTCGCCAACGCTTGACTGACACCGTTTCCACACAGAATGGCCAGGATCACGATCGCTGGCCCGACATTTCGATTGCTTGCCATTGTTCGTTTCATAACATTGTCGCCATGGTTTTGTTCATCCACACGTCCATCGCGGCTGGCGTAGTGACCTCCGCGATCAACCATTATAATGCGGCAGCGGCCATCGTCATCAAACCACCGAAAGAGAAGATATGCACAAACCATTGCGGTCACTGCTGGTGATCGGGATAGGCACCATGGCGATCAATTTGTGCAGTGTTTCGGCCGACGATCCCCCCTGTGAACTGGGGAAAGTCAGCTGGCAACGGGATTTACGGGCTGCCAAGGCCTCGGCAGCCGAAACCGGAAGACCGATTTTGATCCTGTTCCAAGAAGTTCCCGGCTGCCAGACTTGCCAGGACTTTGGCAATCAACCGCTGTCCCACCCGCTGATGGTCGAGGCCATGGAAGACCTGTTCATCCCGGTGCTCGTCTACAACAACAAACCGGAAGACGAGGCGACGCTGCAGGCGTTTGGCGAGCCGTCGTGGAATAATCCGGTGATCCGTTACGTCGACCATGACGGAAAAGATTTGATCGAGCGCAAAGATGGGATTTGGAACACAATTCCCACAGCGGCCCGTATGGTGGCCGCGTTGGAACAGGCAGGTCGGCAAGTGCCGGTCTACCTGAAACTATTGGCTGCGGAGGCGGGTCCCGCCGCCGCGCGAGCCACCTTCGCCATGCATTGCTTCTGGGACGGCGAAGCGAAGATTGGGAAACTGACCGGCGTTCAGGCGACGCGATCAGCCTGGGTCGGAAACAAAGAAATTGTGGAAGTGGCGTTTGATCCGAGCCTGCTTGACTACGAGACGTTACTGGACCAGGCGCGGTCAATGGAGTGCGCCTCGACGGTATTCACACACGACGATCAACAACATGAATCCGCCGCCCAAAAAGTTGGCGATCAAGTAGTCGATGCGCGACAAGGACTGGAGACGCGCGACGCAAAACCGTCGGATCAAAAGTATTACCTTCGCCATTCCCTGTACCGGCACTTGCCGCTGACCGAAATGCAAGCGGTAAAAATCAACGCGCACCTTTTTGGCAAGCCCGATCATGAGGCCGTCCGCCGTTATCTCAGCCCGCGGCAATT
>JBFILF010000466.1:0-4401 GCA_041599835.1 Pirellulaceae bacterium | reverse complement strand
CTTGCCCTGCAGCTGAAGGCCGAGCACCAACTCGTCGGGGCGGTTGAGCATGTCGTTGGTGTAGTCGACGACCGGGCTCAACGCAATCACGGTCGTTTGCGGATGGGCGTCGCGCCATGATTGCCAACTCGTCAATACCGACGGGATCTGTTTGAGTTGTTTGCCCTGCAATGATCCTTCCATGCACGTCCCCAGCAAATGTGACCACAAACTTTTCGTTTGCAGGTCCTGCATCACGAGGCTGCGCCGCCACAGTTTTCCGGAAACCACGAAATCCAGAACCTGCCCGTCCACTTTTCGGTCATACACGATGCCGTTGAAGCACAAGCCTCACCATGTGGCGGCAATCGCCGCCTCTCCCAACTGGTCGTTCACGATTTCCCGCTGGGGTGTTTCCAACGCGGAAACCGGATAGGCGCGAGCCTGTTCGTTAACGATCACGCCCAGCACTAAGGCATCGTCGCCGATCGACGCCACATCGGCGGATTCGATCGGCACGTCTTTGATGACCGCAAACGGTTGCGTGATCGTATCCGGATTGAACTCGGGCAATGCAGCCCCGGCCTGCTGTGTCCCCGGGTGCTTGCCGCCAGAATGTTGCGGGCTCGGCGCAGATTTCGGCGAATCGCAACCCGCCGCGACGACGACGGTCATCAGCAAAACAAGCAATGTCGATCGAAGGTAAATGGCGGCAGTTGTGTGAGCCATGACAGACCAAGTCTAACAACCTCCGCCGTCCAGAGCACAGTGCCGCTTGTTTTTCAGTTTGCCTCGACAACTCAGCGTGAGACGTTTAACAGTTGGCGAAAACGGGGCACTAAACGCTTTCAACCAGAATGTTCGCGGGATGATGTTTGAAACATCACCACGAAACGTCATAACAAATTAGCACTATTGTGGCTGGCACTGTTTTTGTGCGTGTTGAGCATCAGAGTCGGCGGTCACGAACCGGCAATCTGGCCGGCACCGGTCGCCAACGATCGTTGAGAACTGGCGGAAAATTGGGCGGTTCTTGGCGATTTTCTGCCGATACGGCCTTCGCCAAGGGGCATAGATTTCTGGAATGGCAGGCCGCGGTTTATGGTGGAAGGTCGAAATCCGGCACCAAATCCCGTATTTTTTAAAAAAACTTTCTAGATTTGTGTCGTGACAACTGAATAAACTGCGCTCGACAGCTAGTCTTTCGATTTGAATTAATTATCTTGGTGACGAAAGCGGCTTGGCAAGTTTTCTGCTAATGCCGAAATCACCGATTGTTATCAAAAGTATGCTGGTGGAGGGCGGACCACAAGTCACACATGACGGGGTCACATAGAAAGGTCAGTTCGATGGCAAAACGGAAGGGGCGTCGCCCCAGCGACAACAAGTCGGAAGCAATTCGCAAGTACAAAACCGAGTATCCCGAGGCGAAACCGCGAGAAATCGCCGCGGTGCTGGCCAAACGGGGACACAAGGTCTCTCCCCAATATGTCAGCACGATCCTTTCCAATGAACGACGCAAACATGGAATTTCCAACGGCGGGATAGCCATCCTCGGCTCATCTCAATTCTCGGTGGATGATATGTACTTGGCCAAGCAACTGATTACCAAGACCGGAAGCGTAAAGGCTGCCAAGCAGGCGATCGACTGTTTTTCGAAACTGTTGAATTAGTCCCATTCCCGCCCCGCTAAGTGCTTTAGCCTGTATTCGACCCCGATCCGCTTATTCTCGATGGTCGGCGTGGATACGGGTGCGGTTTGAATCGCTGGGTAAGTGATAACAGCTAGCGGCCAGGCGATTGCAGACTCGCAAGGCTTTTGCCGAATTGACTTGGGACAGCCCATTCATTCCTGTCCAAGTCCATCGCATGCATCGACAGCTGGATTTTATTCGCCAAAAACTGCAACAGTGGACTCGCCAGCATCGGGGTCAAGGCGTCGAGTTTCGCGAGTCGATTCTGGTGCAAGCCGAAGTTTATTGGGGTCATCGTTTCGAGGCCGAATCGATCGAAGCCCTGTGGCAAATCGACCAGCCGTATTTCGAGATTCGGTTGGATGGTCAGTGGGTTGAGCGGGTTGAGTTGCCGCCCGAATTTTGCACCCGTCACCGGGCGGCATGATTGGACGACCGGACCGGGCGACATGAATCGGGGATGGCGATCGTCTCGCGCGGGATGTTCAGCCGCGCCGGCAGCCGGGTACGGCACCCTGGTTTTGGCGGGTGCCTGGGAAATGAATCTGACGGGTTTGGCAGGTGCCCGGCACGGGTATCCGATGGGGCGCTGGCGGAAAAACTTTAGGGAGTTGCCGGTGTGGTGGTTTCGGCGGTTTCCTCGTCTTCCTTCTTTTTGGCCTTCTTTTTCTTTTTCAAAGCGATTTTCTCGACCCGGACTTTGGGCAGCCCCAACACGGGATCCCCTTCCTGCCATCGCTCGGTTTCGATCAGTTTGGCTAGTCGCTCGGCCCGCGTCAGCACGTTTCGCTGCTTGACGGATCCCGCCCGGATTTTCAAGCTCTTGTCAATCGTCATATCAGATCACTCAGATTTCATTTCCATCAGCTCGTTTTGCGCAGATCCAAGAGTATACGGGTGGCTTTGGGGCTGATCAAGGCAAAACGGGCCTGACCGGTAACCAGCGAGCGAATAGGCATGAAAATCGGTGTTTTTTGCAGCGGCGGTGATGCGCCGGGAATGAATGCATGTGTCCGCGCGGTCGTGCGAACCGCCTTGTCGTCCGGTCACCAGGTGACGGGCATTCAGCGCGGTTACCAGGGGTTGCTGGACGAGCAGTTTTATTTGAATTCGGACCGCCAGCCACTGATGGATTTGCGCAGTGTCTCTGGTTGGTCCCCGTTTGGCGGCGCGTTTTTGTTGTGCAGCCGCAGCGAGGATTTTCGCAGCCCGGCCGGTCAGCAGCGCGCCGCAGACGTGCTTCGCAAGCATCAGATCGATGCCCTGGTGGCCATTGGTGGTGATGGAACGTTTCGTGGCGCGCTGGAGTTGGGCCAGCATTGGGACGGTCAAATCGTCGGTTGTCCGGGCACCATTGACAACGATCTGATGGGGACGGACTACACGATTGGTTTTTCCACGGCCGTGCAAACGGCCGTAGAAGCCGTGGATAAAATCCGCGACACGGCTCAAAGTCACGATCGCATGTTTTTGATCGAGGTGATGGGGCGGCACAGCGGATATATCGCCGTGTACACGGCGATTGCCAGCGGGGCCGAAGTTGCCGCCATCCCCGAGACTCCGACAGACATACCTGCCATCATCGAATTCTTGAACGAATTGAAAACGCGGGGCAAGACGTCGTTGATGATGATTGTCGCCGAAGGTGATGAATTGGGGGGCGCCGAGATTCTCAATCGCCAACTAACCGAAAACGGCTGCCCATTTTCCACGCGGGTGGTCGTGCTCGGCCATTTGCAGCGAGGCGGCTCGCCGACTCCCGAGGACCGGTGCCGCGCCTCATTAATGGGACATGGGGCGGTGCGGGCCATCCTTGATGGCGCCACGGGAGTGATGGTGGGGACGCAAGATAATCAATGCCATCTCGTGCCGTTTGCCGACACCTTTGCCACGCATCGGCCCATCCCCGAACACCTTCTGGAATTGTTGCGCGTCTTGGGTTCGTGACCGGCGAGCGATCGAGCGGCTCCGGAGAATCGACCGATTATTCGAAGATCCCGCGTCCAAATTCTTCGCTGTTCTTTTGCCGGTTGTCTGCCGCCGCATCCTGTTCCGCGTCGGCGGTTTCTCGGGCTTTGTGGGGACCCTTTAATCGCCCACGTTCCTTTGCCGCTGGCGAATCCTCGGTCGCCGCGGGTTGCGGGGAACCGGGCGGGCCTGTCTCAGCCGATTCCCGCTTGGCATGCTCCGTCTCCGCACGGGCTTTGTGAATCTCGGTGTCGCGGGCTTCGGGCACGTCGACTTTGGTGCCCGATTCGGCCGACCACGGCTCGCTTTCGTAGTCGTCATCGTACCGTGACGTGTAGCCGGGCTGTTTGGCCAACTCGAGTTCGGCAAAGAAATCTTCGATCACGCGGTTCTGGATTCGCTCGCGGCACTCGGCATTGATCGGGTGAGCGACGTCGGCGTACAGCTTGGCGCGACCTTGTTGGTCAAACTCTACGCGATCGCTGGCCAGTCGCCGTCCGCACTGATTGCAGTATCGGGCCCGTAAATGATTCTTGGAATTACATTCCCGGCAATGCGCCGTCAATTTGCGACTGGGCATGGCCACAAATGGGCCATTGTTGCCTTCGATGATTTTCAAATCGCGAACGACAAAGCTATCATCAAATGTGATGCTGCAAAATGCACGGAGCCTGTCTTCGGATCCTTCCATCAGTTTGATGCGGACTTCGGTGATCTCCACAACAGCACTCCTTTACCTGCCGCGTCTATTCGGCCTGAT
>JBFILF010000465.1:0-4401 GCA_041599835.1 Pirellulaceae bacterium | reverse complement strand
GCGGACGTGATAATGCCGACGCGCAAATCGCGCCGCTCCTGTTTGGCCAGCCAGCGATCCAACGACTGAATTTCCTCCATCGTATTCCGCCCATCGATCAGCAGGATCTTCTCTTCGGGAACCCCCATTTGTATCAGCAGCCGAGCGCTGGCTTCTCCGGCCGTCATGGCCCCGTCGGGCCGGGGCAATCCACTCGTGCCCGAACAGATGATCCACTCGACTTTGCCGTCGTGAAACATGCGGGCTGCCAATACCACTCGATCTCCGGAGGACCCAAACTGGGCCCGGCCGCCCGCGGCAGTCGTCGCGCCGCCGCCCAACACGACTGCGATATCCAGAGGCTCAACGTCATCCAGCTGGAAATTCAGGTACTCCCGTTCAATGGCGTGCACCATCCATCCGCTGACAATGGCATTGCCTGCAAGCGTCAGAACCAGCCAACTGAGCAGCGCGACCACGAATACAAATGCATTCTTGCCTACCAGCGCCATGTAGGTGCACAGCAACAACCCCAGCCACAACAACCCGCAAGGTGCAACCAGCGCTTGCAGCGTCTTTTCCAACATGGCCGTTCCGGCGATCAGCCAAATGGCCGCCAACAGCAGGCATCCGCTCACTGCAATCAACCAGACTTGTTTCGCCCACGATGGCTGGGATGGCTTGGTTGCCGGCGACCGCACCGGTTCGCGCGTCGACTCGTCGTAATAATCTGCAAATTCGTCTTCGGGCCTGCGTCGGCGACGTCGCATAGAAGGTATACCTTGAAACATTCCGGTTGGTTGCCGCGACCAATTGCTTACATCTTAAACGGTTGGATCGTTTCCCGCATACGCTGTCGTCACAGTCGCGCCGACAGTGCCAGTATGGGCGGGCGAATCCCTGCAACTGCTTGCTGCCGGCAGTTTTTTGCCGACACGACTCACCAATGTTGAGCAAACCGATTAGAATGTCACTTTCCCGCGGCGGTGATCGCGATACGTCCAGCGCCGTATCAATCGGTGGGACGCGCGGCAAATTGGAACAACTGATTCTTTGATATCAAAGGATAAAATATGAAATTGCTTTGTCTAATCAGAATGGCTTTGGTCTTTGCCCTGGCGTTTGGCCCCGCGTTGTTTCTGCAGGCCCAGGACGTGACCGAGGCGCCCGCGGCTCAACAGCAAGAGGCCAAGGCCGAGGAAGAAAAACCCAAGTCGTACGAATTCACGATCGAGCACACGCTTGACCGAACCGATATCAAATCACAGGACGCCACGGGAACCTGTTGGTGCTTTGCCACCGCCTCGTTTATCGAATCGGAGTTGATGCGGGAGGGCAAAGGCGAATTCGACCTGTCGGAAATGTTCATCGTCAAAAATATCTACAAGGACAAGGCCTCCAATTACGTATTGCGGCATGGCAAGGCGAATTTTGGCGAAGGAGCTTTGGCTCACGATTTCATTAATGCCGCTAGCCGGTACGGGATGGTTCCGGAGTCCGTTTACTCGGGATTGCAGCCCGGCGAGGAGCGACACAATCACGGCGAAATGTCCGCAGTCCTCAAAGGCATGCTGGATGCGCTGATCGGCCAACGCCGCGTCAGTGACCAATGGGACGAAGCTTACTCGGCCGTGCTCGACACCTACCTGGGGGCCTCGCCGGAGCAGTTCAGCATCGACGGACAACAATTCACCCCGCAAAGCTTTGCCCAACACCTGGGATTTGACGGCAAAAACTACTTGAACTTCACGTCCTATTCGCACCATCCGTTTGGAGAGCCTTTCGTACTGGAAATCCCCGATAATTTTTCGAACGGTTCATTCCACAACGTGCCGATTGATCGGTTGGTGGCGATTATCGATCACGCCGTGGCCAACGGATACTCGGTCGCTTGGGACGGCGATGTCAGTGAGCGCGGTTTTTCGCGGTCCAAGGGGCTGGCCATTTTGCCCAAAGACGCCAATCGGAGCGATGCTTTGACTGTGCCCGGCGAAGAAATCGAAGTCGACCAGGCGATGCGTCAAAAAACGTTTGAGGAGTATTCAACCACCGACGACCACCTGATGCACCTGGTGGGGATTGCCACAGACCAAAACGGCACCAAGTACTACGTGATCAAAAATTCCTGGGGCAAAACCGGTCCCTACGACGGATACATTTATATGTCCGAAGCTTACTTGAGACTGAAAACCGTCGCGATCCTGGTGCACAAGGACGGTGTCCCCCCCGACGACGGCGCGGAGACGCCGACATCCAAGAAAGCCGACCAGACCGCCGCGCGATAGTTAGCCCTCATTTAACGTCGAATGCCGAATCCACCGACTATGTCGATAACCTTCTCTGCCTCGTCCCGCAGTTGGTTCGTTGGCATCGCTGCCGTGTTGATTGCCGCGGCGCCGTCAGCAGCGCAATTGACTGAATCCGAACCCGCTGCCGATTGGGTCTCGCTGTTTAACGGTCAAGACCTCGAGGGATGGTCCCCCAAAATTCGCGGTTATCCGCTGGGCGAGAATTTTGGCAATACCTTCCGCGTGGCCGATGGGATGTTGCAAGTCCGCTACGACGAGTACGGTGACAATTTTGATCGGCGGTTTGGTCACCTGTTTTATCAGCACAAGTATTCGAATTACGTGATTCGGGTGGAATACCGGTTTGTGGGCCAGCAATGTCCCGGAGGTCCTGGCTGGGCGCTCCGCAACAGCGGCATCATGTTGCATGGCCAGGATCCCAAGTCGATGGAAACAGAACAGGATTTTCCGGTTTCGATCGAAGTGCAATTGCTTGGCGGTGACGGGTCCAATCCGCGCTCCAATGCCAACTTGTGCACGCCGGGCACGCATGTGGAAATGGACGGCAAGCTGGTAAGTCGCCACTGTATCAATTCAACGTCGGAAACGTATCACGGCGACCAATGGGTCACGGTCGAAATCGAGGTGCGGGGCGGAAAGCAAATCCGTCACATGATCGACGGTCAAGTCGTGTTGTCGTACGAGAAACCGCAGTTGGACGAAGGCGACCCATCAGCAAAGAAATTGATCGTGGATGGTAATCTCATACTCGGCGACGGATACATTTCGCTGCAATCGGAAAGCCACCCGATCGATTTTCGTAAAGTGGAAATACGGCTGCTCGAACCCTGATGCCATTTGAATCAGCGCGGCATTTCCAGACTCCATTTCGGGCGCCCGTTGATTTAACATTTAACTCTCGGATCCGGTCCATCATTTTTCGCGAACCATCTCGGGGCTAACTGCCATGAACGAACAACGCTCTCGCTCCTCGCGACGAACATTTCTTGCCACGTCAACCGCTGGCCTGATCAGTGTGCCGGCCGCCACGGCGTTGGGCCGCGGCGTCCAGCCGTCCTTTGGTCTGCCTCAGGATGATCGTCCAGTAATCGCCATTTCATCCGGCAACGGCCAGCGGGCCACCGCCAAGGCATTTGAGATGATCAATTCCGGCAGCGATCCGTTGGATGCGTGCGTGGCAGGAGTCAATATTGTCGAAGCGGATCCCAACGACATGTCGGTCGGCTACGGCGGACTGCCCAATGAAGACGGAGTCGTCCAGTTGGATGCAGCCGTCATGCACGGACCGACGCACCAGGCCGGGGCCGTGGCCTGTATCGAAGGAATTAAACTGCCGTCGCAAGTTGCCAAGCTGGTCATGCAGCGAACCGACCACGTATTGCTTGTGGGTCGAGGCGCGACCGAGTTTGCCAAGGCGCACGGATTTGTTGAAGAAAACCTGTTGACGGAAAAAGCTCGACAACGTTGGTTGCGGTGGAAAGAAACCATGTCCGATCGCGACGATTGGTTGCCGCCCGCTGAGGACCCTGATGCCGACAGCGATGACCAAGCGGCGGCGCGGTGGCGAGAGCGGCCCACCGGCACCATTCACTGTGCGGCCATGAACACCAGCGGCGACATTTCATGCGTGACCACCACCAGCGGCCTGGCTTTCAAAATTCCCGGTCGGGTCGGCGACTCACCGATCATCGGCGCCGGGCTGTACGTCGACAACGAAGTTGGCTCGTGCGGCAGCACGGGGCGGGGCGAAGCGAACTTGCAGAACCAATGCTGTTCGCTGGCGGTCGAGTTGATGCGGACTGGCATGACGCCTGAGGAAGCCGGCTTGGAAATCCTCCGCCGGGTGGCCAAGCATACGTTGCCCAGGCTCCGCGACGAGAACGGCCGACCGTCCTTTGGCTTGAATTTTTATTTGTTGCGCAAAGACGGCGCGCACGCCGGCGTCACCATGCGTGGCAACGCCCGTTACGCCGTCACCGACGCCGCCGGTACCCGCCTAGAAAACTGTACGGCACTATACGAATAGCTTCCAGGCGATTCGCTTTGGCGCCCCTTCTCCCTTGGGCTTCGGCCGCATGCTCAGCCGAATAGGAAATGGTGGTCCGCGGCGGTC
>JBFILF010000464.1:0-4430 GCA_041599835.1 Pirellulaceae bacterium | reverse complement strand
TCTGCCAGGCGAACGGCCTGCGTGCCCTTTCCCGCGCCCGGCGGTCCAATGAACACGATTCGCATGGCGTCTGCTCCTGGCCGCCCTTGTTGCCGCTACGACGGCAGACTATTCCAACAATCCTTTGTAATTACGCATCACCAGGTGGCTGTCAATTTTCTGGACCAGGTCAAATGCCACGCTGACTGCAATCAGCAAGCCCGTGCCCCCATAAAAACTGGCCACCGTGTAATCGACTTCCAGAAAATTGGAAATGAGCGTCGGAATCACCGCCACCAGGGCCAGGAAACCGGCGCCCACATACGTGATCCGTTCAATCACGTTTTCCAAATAATCCGAGGTGCGTTTGCCCGGCCGATAGCCCGGAATAAAGGTGCCGCTTTCCTTCAGGTTTTCCGAGATTTCCTTTGGGTTAAAGGTGATCGCCGTCCAGAAATAGCAGAAGAAATAAATCATGGCGATGTACGTCAAGTTGAAAATCAGCGATCCCTGATCCTGAAACCCCTGGCCGATGTTTGAGAAGAAACTGCCGAACACGTTTTGGCCCATCCAGTTGCCCATGCTGACCAGCAACAATGGCGGAAACATCAACAGACTACTGGCGAAAATAATTGGCATCACGCCAGCCTGGTTGATCCGCAACGGCATGTATTGGCGGGTCCCGCCATATACGCGGCGGCCGCGCACGTGTTTGGCACTTTGCGTGGGGATCCGCCGCTGGGCCAGCGTGATGAACACAATGCCCACGACCACCCCCACAAACAACAACGCCAGCGCGATAAACGTCTCGATCCCCACCGTGCCGTTGAACATCCCGGAGAGTTCAAATCGCGAATTGCCAATCAATCCCACCAGTGCGCCGGGCATTTGCGCCACAATGCCGGCCATGATCAACAGGCTGATCCCGTTGCCGATGCCGAATTCATCGATTTGCTCACCCAGCCACATGAGAAACACGGTGCCGCAGGTCATGATCAAAATCGCCACGATCTGCCACATGAATGTCAATTTACCGCCGGCATTTTCAAACTCGGCGGCGGTCATGTTGACGCCGGGCTCAAATTCTCGCATCACCACGAACCACAAAAACGCCGCGCTTTGAAACAAGCACAAAACGACGGTTAGATACCGGGTGTATTCATTGATTTTTTTGCGACCCGCCTCGCCTTCCTTGCGAAGCTCTTCCAGCGGTTTGTAGACCGAGCCGAGCAGCTGCAAAATGATCGCGGCGGAAATATATGGCATGATACCCAAGCCAAAAATGGTAACTTGAGTCAACTGGCTGGCGCTGAACACCGACACCCGCTGCAGAAACAGGCCGAGCGTGCTGTCGCCGCCGCCGGCGAAGTTGCTCATCTGTTCATGATCGATCATGGGCAGTGGGATTTGCCAACCGATGCGGTAGATCGCCAGCAGGAACAGCGTCAACAGGATCTTTTGACGCAATTCCGGAATCGTGAAAATAATTCTCAGCTTTTCCAACATTTGAGTCTCATCCCTCAGCTCGTATGGCCTTCGTCAATGTGGCTGGCCTTGATTGATTTGCCGCCGGCCGGCAATTCGGTGATCGGCCGCTTGGTAATCCGCCGCCTATGGTGCAATTCTGCGACGAACGACCAATACAGACAATAGGAAATGACAGATCGTTCGCCCCGCCGCCTGTTGGTCGGCGAATTGTCTAAAAAAAACGCCGGTCACCCGTTGGCGGCCGAAGCTTGCTTATTTTTGACCACGGGTTTTTTGCCTGGCAACTCGATCACTTCTCCTCCAGCTTTTTCGATTTTTTCCCTGGCGGACTGACTGAACCGGTGTGCGGCGACGTGCAGTTTTTTCGATAAATCCCCGCCACCCAGGATTTTGATCAGATCGAACTGTCCTTTGGCTAAAGATTTCTCGGCCAGTGTTTCCAAATTGACTTCGTCGCCTGATTCAAAGCTCTGCTCCAGTTTTCCCACGTTGATTTGCAACACCTGCAAGGCATGGCGATTGTGGAATCCGCGCTTGGGAATGCGGCGAAACATCGGCATCGCTCCACCCTGGAATTGCGGGTGTTGCGATGCACCGGAGCGGGAACGCTGGCCTTTGTGCCCGCGGCCGGACGTTTTGCCCAGTCCCGATCCGGTCCCGCGTCCCAATCGTTTGCGGCGCTTAAACTTTTTAATGCCCAAGTGGACGTCGTTGACATTCATAGTTCGCTGACTCCTCGCAGCCGTTCCACGTCGCCCTTGGTTCGCAGTTTTGCGAACGCGTCAAAGGTCGCCTTGACCAGTGTAACCGGATTATTGCTGCCAAAACTCTTGGTGAGGATGTTAGAGACACCTGCTGCTTCGCACACGGCGCGGACCGCCGAGCCGGCGATCACGCCGGTCCCGGGACCGGCCGGCAACAGGATCACCCGTGCCGCGCCAAACCGGCCTTTGACCGTGTGGGGGATGGTCCCTTCGACAATCGGAACATCGACCATGGAGCGCGTGGCCTGTTTATTGGCTTTTTCCACGCTGGGCGGCACTTCGTTGGCTTTGCCATATCCCCAGCCGGCTTTGCCGTTGCCGTCACCCACCACGACCATGGCGGCAAAACTGAAACGCCGGCCCCCTTTGACGACGGCCGCGCAACGTTTGATTTTAACGGTACGTTCGATGAGTGAACTTTGTGTGTCAGTTGCCACGGTTTAACCCGCTTTCATTTCTGTGGATTGGTTATTTTTGCTCGATTCAAGTTTGCCAAAACTGGGGATTCAAAATTGCAGACCGCCCTCGCGGGCGGCGTTGGCCAATTCGGCCACGCGGCCGTGAAATTTGAACCGGCCCCGGTCAAATTTGACGCGGGTGACGCCGGCCTGGGTCGCCCGCTCGGCGATCGCCTGGCCGATCACCTTGGCCGCTTCACAATTTCCGCCCGTTTTCAGCTGTTCGCGAAGTGATTTGTCACGGGTGCTGGCCGATGCCAGGGTCTGAGCGTTCTCATCGTCGATCACCTGGCAGTACACGTGTTTATTGCTGCGATGCACGCTTAAACGCGGTTGCGCGGTGGTGCCACGAAGTTTTTTGCGAACGCGATTGCGGCGCCGCCAGCGTCGCCGGTCTTTAAGTTTTTCGTGTTTCACTGTGCTTCATCCCACGAATGGTTTCCAACATGTGTTTCATATCCGACCCCGATGGGGGTGACGATCGCCGCTCGCCCGGACGAGTGCCAAAATTATGTGGCCGCTTTGCCCGGTTTGATCTTGACGTGTTCTCCCAAGTAACGAATCCCCTTGCCTTTGTATGGTTCGGGTTTCCGCACGGCGCGGATTTCGGCGGCAAACCGCCCTACCAATTGTTTATCGCTGCCGCGAATTTCAATGTGGGTATTATCCGGGCACTTCACATCCAGCCCGGCCGGTATATCTTTTTGCACCTCATTGGCGAATCCCACGCGCAGCGACAGCTGGTTGCCGGAGACGCTGCACACGTATCCCACGCCCTGCAACTCAAGTTTCTTCTCGTAGCCGTCCTTGACCCCGATCACCATATTGTTGATCAGCGCTCGGGTCAGCCCGTGGTAGGCGCGGGAAGCGCGATCGTCTTGTTTGCGGGAGACCACCACCTGATTGTTCTCCGCATCGACTTCGGCGTTGATTTCGGGCCGCAAATCGTAGCTCAGTTTGCCATTGGGCCCCTCGACGGACACGGTGCGGTTCTGGATCGCCACGTTGACGCCGGGAAGTATCGGGACTGGTTTTTTTCCGATTCTGGACATGATGGTTTGGATTGTCTGATTTCGTTACGAGCTGTTTGCCGGAGAAAATTCGTCGTTCAAGGTGCGGTTACCAGATTTCACATAAAACTTCGCCGCCGACTTTTTGTTGCCGGGCTTCGCGATCGCTCATGACGCCGCGACTGGTACTGAGGATGCAAATGCCCAGTCCGTTGAGCACCGGCCGCAGGTCTTTGGAGCGCGAGTAGACGCGGCATCCGGGCTTGCTGATTCGTTTCACGTGCCGGATGACTTTTTCGCCGCTGGGTCCGTACTTGAGGTCAATCCGCAGTTGCGAAATCGGTTGGTCTTCGACCTCGGACCAATCCCAGATATAACCTTCGCGCTTGAGCACGTCGGCCACGCCGCGCTTGACTTTGGAAATGGGCATTTCAACATTGGGTCGCTCGACACTCACGGCGTTTCGAATTCGCGTGAGCATGTCGGCGATCGGGTCAGTCATCATCGATTCGGTTCCCCCTACCAACTTGCCTTGCGGACACCAGGAATCACGCCTTGATCGGCCAACTTGCGAAAACAAATGCGGCAGATGCCAAATTTTCGATACACACCACGCGGCCGGCCGCACATTTTGCAACGCCGTTCACGGCGCACCCCGAATTTGGGCGTGCGCTCGGCTTTGGCGATTTTTGATTTTCGCGCCACTACTTTTTGACCTGTAAAATTAAGTT
>JBFILF010000463.1:0-4440 GCA_041599835.1 Pirellulaceae bacterium | reverse complement strand
TCAGGGAGCGAGATACCGCATCGGCCCTCCCTCACGGTCGGGGCTCCGTTTGCGTTATGTGCCGCGTCGCGTTCTTCAATGGTCATTCCTTGTTTTGCAATCGTCATTCGCTGGCGCACTGCAACCAGAGACAACACACGGATCAACGCAAGGCGAACAACCGAACAAAAACAGAGCCGCGACCGTCAGGGAGCGAGATACCGCATGGGCCTTCCCTCACGGTCGGGGCTCCGTTCTGTGCCGCGTTATCTGCGGCGTTCTGTGCGGCGGCGGCATGTTCTGAGCAAAACCTGCCGAAACAGATAGCAATCAGCTATCCAGCGCCATCTTGCCGCTGATCAACTGAATAAACTCGGCGTTGGATTTGAATCGGCCGAGCTGCTTGATCAGCTGTTCCATGGCATCGACGTGGTGCATCGATGTCAGGGTGCGGCGGAGCATGGTGACGGCATGCAACGTTTCCGGCGCCAATAACAATTCCTCGCGCCGCGTTCCGGATTGGGTGATGTCGATGGCCGGCCAGATGCGTCGGTCAGCCAATTTGCGATCGAGCACCAGTTCCATGTTCCCCGTGCCTTTGAACTCCTGAAAAATCAGCTCGTCCATGCGGCTGTTGGTGTCGACCAGTGCGGTGCCCACGACGGTCAGCGACCCGCCTTCCTCGAAGGCACGCGCGGTGGCGAACAGCTTTTTGGGGATATCCATGGCTTTGATGTCAACGCCGCCCGACATGGTTCGACCGGTGTTGCCAACCCATTTATTAAATGCGCGGGCCAGGCGGGTGATGGAGTCCATCAGCAGGAACACATCCTTACCCATTTCCGCCAATCGCTTGCATCGTTCCACCACCAGCTGCGATAGCCGCACGTGGCTTTCCACGTCTTCGTCCAGGCTGCTGGCGATGACTTCGCCATCCACGTTGCGCTTCATGTCCGTAACTTCTTCGGGACGCTCGTCGACCAACAGCACGATGAGCGTGGTGTCGGGGTAGTTTTGCGAGATGCCCAGACTGATGTGCTGCAACATGATCGTTTTACCGGTGCGCGGTGGCGCCACGATCAGGGCTCGTTGGCCTTTGCCCAACGGCGTGAGCAAGTCCATGACGCGGGTGGTCAGCGGTTCCGGGCCGGTTTCCAGCTGGTACCATTCCTCGGGGTTGATCGGAGTTTTGGCGTCAAACGTGTGAACATCGGGATATTCTTCGGGCGCCAACCCGTCGACATCGAGAATTTTCCGCACGCGCGGTCCTTGCTGGCGCCGCGCGCTTTGCACCAAACCCTTAATCATCAGACCGGGACGCAAGGAAAATTTTTCAATCATCGTGCCCGGCACAAATGGGTCGGTTCGTTCACGCGAATAATTGTTAGACGGGCTGCGGAGAAACCCGTATCCGTTGGGGTGCATTTCCAACAGGCCGCTGTATTCGGTCAATTCGCTTTCATCGACTTCGGTCAAATCGAAATCGTCCGGTTGATTGCGGCGGCCGTTTTGGCCAGAGCGATAGCCGCGTCGTCGTCGGCCTCCCGAACTGGGGCGACCGTTGCGACCGGATGAAGATTGTCCGCTACCGCCGCGGGGGCGCGTGCGTTTCTTAGCCATTGAGAAGTTACCTTTTGAATGAGTGCATCATTGCGTCGTACAAGCAATCAGAAAGATGCAGCTGACGAATCTGGCACGACATTTGGGCGATCGGTGGATGGCAACCAGCGGGCTGACGGCCACGCGGTCGACCAAATCCATGCCAACAGTGTTTGTTCCTTGGTTTCTGGGACCGATCTGGCGGAGTGCGATTTGGAGCCCCCAGGGCTCGCGATTCGCGTCGCCGACCGGAGTTGCCGATTCCGCGATTAACTAAGCTTTTTACCGCCGTGATCGCGTGCCAGCAAAACCGGCTTGAGTTTGTCTAAAGTGCCTCGACTCAGATGACAAACCGGAACCGGGTATCCACGAATGTTGGTTCAACTAACGAGTGCCAAACGTTCGGCAAACAATATTGCAAATTATGGCAAGCCAACGATCAGGCTCATCAAAGATCGTCACCGGTGAACTAATTCGAACGGGTTTGACGATGTATTTTCGCGGTCCAAAATCAGGATCGAAACGAGTTCCTAACTCAAATCAACGATCGCTGATACCGCCCGAGCGTTTACACTTACCGCCACCAGATGTTTGCAAATTCCAGGCAAACAAAATCAGCTTTTGGCGATAAGCTTCAAGACAAAGCTTGCCTTTAGCTTTCTAAGATCTACCTACGCGAAGTGTTATCGATTGTATCGCCTCTGTCAAGCATAATCCGCCAAATATTCTTGTGGATTTCATCCAATTCGCCCACTTTCCGGTGAAATCTTAACCTCAACCACAAAACCGGAAAATTCCGCCTCTTTTGTTTAACCCAACGTTTTTCCAAGTCGATAACTCGAGCGTGCTTTGTTCTATCGCGAGGGAACACGATGGGTCGTTTTTTGCTGTTGTTTGCCGGTTTGCTAGTGGCCACTTCCACTCAGCCGAGCGGCGCCCAGGATTTCATCCAGTGGCAATATGATCTGGATCAGGCCCGTAAAGTGGCCTCGGATCAAGGCAAACTGTTGTTGCTTCATTTCTCAGCCAGCTGGTGCGCGCCTTGCAAGGAATTGGAGCGATTCGTGTTTATCAATCCCACCGCAATCCGTTCCTTATCCCACGACGTGGTCCCCGTCAAAATCGACGTGGACCTGCATCCAGACCTGGCTGATGAATACGATATTCACGGCATACCGGCCGACGTAGTGATCACGCCTGCCGGTCACGTGTTGCTTCAACGGCAAAGCCCGCGGACATCCGACGAGTATGTATCCATGGTCAAATCGGCGATCGAGCGAAGTCGCTCGATGACATCCGCTGAGGAAACGCAAGCCATTGCCCAACGTGCAGCCGTCAAACAAGCGGACCGGTCGCCGCGCCGGTCGTCGCCATATGATACCAAAGGCTGGCATGCCTCACTCAATCTCGAGCGATACGAAAAAGGCGGAGGCGAATTCTTGCCGCCTCCACTTCCCACCAACCAAATCACACAGACCACGGCCTGGCAAGCACCCGCCGCGCCCGCCACCGACGGTCCCGTCACACCAAAAACACCAAAAACTGATGCCGTGGCGGAGCCGGCCTTCCCAGCCCAACAAGTTGATCTGCAAGCGTCACCCGACGGTCGCGAGTTGACGTCCGGCGGTGGAGATTTTCGTCGAACCGTTTCCAACAGTGCGGCAACTTCCGCCCAGAGTCAGCTTATCTCGACCGACTCCAACGAGACAACATCCGGCTTGATCTCCTCGTCGATGACGGGTCAATCCAAAACAGCAGACCCATCCGCGTCTGCCGCCGAGCCCAGTGGTGCCGCCGAGCCCAATGGTGCGGCGCAAGTCGTCGCCGACACTTCTGGCAATGGAGTAATACAACCGACTAAGGGCCTGGACAGTTTTTGCCCGGTGACGCTGATCAAGCAACAACAATGGGTCAAGGGCGACAGACAATGGGGTTGCATCCATCGCGGTCGACTGTATCTGTTCACCAGCAAACAGCACCGCGACTTGTTCCAGGCGACGCCCGACCAGTTCAGTCCTTTGTTGGGCGGATTTGACCCGGTGGAATATCTGGAAAACGGCGATCTGGTGGATGGGCTGCGAGCCCACGGGGTGTTTTACAGCGATGAGGACGGGCCGCAACTGATCGTATT
Source organism: Pirellulaceae bacterium (assembly GCA_041599835.1). Taxonomy (GTDB): domain Bacteria; phylum Planctomycetota; class Planctomycetia; order Pirellulales; family Pirellulaceae; genus CAJQPP01. Next base: position 731 of record JBFILF010000463.1, on the reverse strand, counting down.
GTTTAAGGACAAACCAAACCGGGATAAGTTCGAGGAAAATCCGGCCAAATATTTACAGCCGGTGCGTCAAGCCATGTCGCGACTGGATCAGGGCCTGATGTTGCGCTAACGGACCCGCTTGCCGACCCCAATCCGTCGGCTGACAGCCGGCCCCTCAGGACCCTTCACTGCGGGTGGCATCGCGGATTTTTTGACTTAGCTCAACTTCGATATCGGCGTTCAAAAACTGGGTAGACAGTTCTTCCAGTTCCGAGAACATGACCGCGATGTATCTGCTTTGGCGATCATCGGCGGCTTGCAGTTTCTTTTCCTCGATGCTTAACGTCACATTGAATTTCTTGGAATCCGCCACGTTCCGCATCTCGCTGAGCGTTTGTTCGGCTTCGTCAAATTTTTTCTGTTCGATCAGTCGTTCAATGCGGGCCTGCAATACCTGCCGCTGCGCGAAGTAATCCATCAGCTTGTTGCGCAGTCCGCGAATAATACCTTCGGCGTACAGTCTTTGCTCATCATTGGGCATTCGCGCGCTTTGCAGCGGCAACAGCCCTGGGACGACGGGCAGGCGAGCCAAAGCGCGTTCACCGCTTTTAACGTACAGGATGCGAATGCCCGCTTCGTTGGGGGTCACCACGACATTACCCCGCCAGTCAGTCTTGTCGAGAAACTCAGATTCCTCGTCTTGGTCCATGCCCGGCTCGCGCGAGTAGATTTCCAGGTCCGCCAGTGGCATT
>JBFILF010000462.1:0-4480 GCA_041599835.1 Pirellulaceae bacterium | reverse complement strand
TTGCAGGCATTTTCGCACGTGCAACCGCCTTGCATCGCCGTCGACACCATCACTGCCGGAAATGCGACTGCCGGCCTGGGGTCGATGGCACATACGATAAAAGTCTGCGTGCCGCCGCCGCTGGATCCAGTCACCGCCAATCGCGAGGGATCGACCTCGGGCAGCGATTCCAGGAAATCCAACGCGCGAATTGAATTCCAAGTCTGAAGTCCCATGACGGATTGCAAATGGGATTCGGCGCGCGGACTAAACAGTCCCCAACCAGCCGGGCCGTTCATTTCCGGTCGTTGCTCGCGAAAGCGGTGCGCGACCTGGTGAGTGATTTGCTGTGAATCGGCATAGCCTAGCATGTCGTAATGAAACACCGTGCAGCCCATGCGGGCCAAGTGGGCGCAACGTGCCTGCAGCGGGCTGCGCGCGTTGGATCGAAATTTTTCGGCTCCGCTGGCCAGGTGCTGATCCAGTTCCGCGTCCGGCGCGTCGCGAAATCGGCCGTTTTGGTAATGGCCGTGCGGGCACAACACGCCCGGGATTTTTCCTACGATGTTGGCCGGGCGATACAGGTTGCCCGTTACGTAGAATCCGGGCAGGCTTTCGAAATAGACCTTTTCGATCGTGTAATCACCCCGGTCCAGCTTTCCATGGATCACCGGGTTCATGGGGGTTTTCGTGGGAGGTGGCCACAGCCCCAGGCTGACGCGAATCTGCTGGCGCACCAGTTCGGCGCGGCCGCGCCATCGTTCCGCCGTATCGGGCGGTGAGAACGGAAAATAGCTATCGAGGCTGCGCTGCGCGCCAGTCCTGGCGTCCTGAATCGTCTCGCCTTCCGGCAGCAACCGGTGGCTGGTCGCCGTTTGCCCAACGACCGAGCAAGTCCCAAACCAAAACAGAACGAAAATCGACATCGCAGAGAATTTGACGACCGGCTGGCGAAGCGGACGATTCATATCCACGGTCTCCGTGAGGGACTGGTGGAGCAACTGATCAAGCCGTCGCCGGTACCACCGGCACGACGAACCGTCGATTATAGTAAACCGTCGAAGGTCCGAGGGGTTGAGCTATAAAAAAAGCCCACCGCGAAAACGGCAGGCTTGGCAAATATATCAACCGTGGGGCTTCAAGCCACGTTGCTGGGATTGTTGAATTCCATGCGGCGGCGACCCAGCTGTTGTTGCAGCCGTGACACGATACTGCTGTGCATCTGGCTGACGCGGCTTTCACTGAGGTCGAGTGTTGCGCCGATTTCCTTCATGGTCAGCTCTTCGTAGTAGTACAGGATGATGATCAGCCGTTCATTGCGATTCAATCCCTTGGTGACCAACCGCATCAGATCATTTTTTTGGATGCGACGTGTGGGATCTTCACCTTTTTTATCTTCCAGGATGTCGATTTCACGGACATCCTTGTAACTGTCCGTCTCATACCATTTTTTGTTCAGGCTGATCAGGTTGACGGCATTGGCGTCGAGAATCATCTTTTCCAGTTCTGGAATCGACAACTCCATGTACTCGGCCAGTTCGTTTTCCGTTGGCGTGCGACCGAGGCGAGCTTCCAGTTTTTTGGTGGCTTGGGCCAGTTTGCTGGCCTTGGAACGAACCAGCCGGGGCACCCAATCCATGCAGCGAAGTTCATCCAGCATGGCTCCGCGGATTCGCGGCACGCAATAAGTTTCGAATTTGACGCCGCGGGACAAATCAAACGCGTCAATCGCATCCATCAATCCAAACACGCCGGCCGAAATCAGATCGTCCAGCTCCACCCCGTCGGGCAGTCGTTGCCAAATGCGTTCGCCGTTGTACTTGACCAGTGGCAGATAGCGCTCAATCAGACGATTGCGTAATTCCTTGTTGCCGGGATTTTTCTTGAATTCCCGCCAGACTTCTTGAATCTCGTCGGCGTTAGCAACCGTCGCTGCCATGCAATCCTCCGTGATTGACAATTGATGCGCTGATGTGTTTTCGTGGGGGTGCGAAAACCATTTCGCACACGGTGGGCAGGATCAGCCCGATGAGATGTCGAAGCCAATCCAAGCGTTTGCGGCTTGGAAAATATCAAAACCTACAGACACGCTTTCCTGGTATCGACATTTGAATCTTGATCATTCATCCAAAATTGAAACTTTTTCCGCAGCGAAGTCGACCACTGTAATTTTTACAAACGGTTTACTGTTGCGTTCAGGCGGCAGCGTACTCAACGTCCGCCAATTTCAAAATTGCAATTGTTTCAATTTTTGCGTCGCCAGATATTTCTTGATGACTGATGATGGAGAGTTGGGAAAAGCGGGTCATCAGGACAGTTCGCAGCGCTGCTCGCAACGTGGCGTTGACTAAACAAACGGGTTGCCGCCGACCGGGGATCGAGGCCTCCACATGCTGCGAAAACCATTGCACTAACCGCTCCAACGCGGCGGCGTCGAGTCGAATCGAGTATTGGCCATCCTGAAACACGATGCGCTGTTCCAACCAGATTTGCAAATCGGGGCCCAGCTCCAAAGTGCGAATCACGCCTTGTTCGTTGGCACAACTGGCGGTGATCCACCGCGACAATCGCCGCCGCACCAATTCACCGAGCGCCACCACATCGCTGGCCCGCGACTGGTTGTCGGCCAATGCTTCCAGAATCGTCGTCAAGGGTCGTATGGAAACACCCTCGGCCAGCAGCAGCTGCAATACCTGTTGCACCTGACCCAAGCGCAATACGTCCGGAATCAATTCATCCACGACTGCCGGCTGGGTCGCACGCAGCTGATCGATCAAATAAGCGGTTGCTTGGCGGTTTAACAACTCCCCGGCCCGCTGCCGCACGTGGCGTTTGAGCAATTCCACGATCACTGAAGCCGGCGGCAAATATTCGAATCCGTCATTCCATTGGGGGACGTCGCCTGCGGGAATCCACCAGGCCGACAGCCCTTCATGCCAGTCGGCCGGCTCGCCTGCCGGCGCCACCGCGTCGGCTGCCGTTTGTACTGCTAAGACTTGTTCCGGATCGACTTCCGCATCCTCAACCGGCAATTGATTAACCAAAATTCGATACTGATTGCGACCCAAGCTCAAATTGTCCCGCACGCGAACCTTGGGCAGAATAATCCCCAGCTCTTCAGCAATCGTTTCCCGCGACGCCGTGATCTTCGACAACAATCCACTGCCGTTGGCCAGTCCGACCAGATTGATCCCCAATTCAATCTCCAACGGGTTGATTTCCAATCGGCGATTGACCGCCTGCATCTGCGCGTCGTCAGTGGCCGAATGGCGGTCTGCAGGCGATCCCGGTTTGACCGTCGCTGATTGGAATGACTGTGCTTTTTTTTGTTTATTCAACAGATAAGACAATGCCAGACACCCACCGCCTACCGTTAATAATGGAACCGCCGGCAACTGGGTAAACACGAGTGCCGCTAAAAACAGGCCGGCAATCAACAATACTTGCGGACGCGTAAACAGTTGTGAAATAAACTCGCTAGGCAAATTGGTTTCACGTGTGGATCGGCTGATCAAAATCCCGGCCGACAGCGAAATCAACAATCCGGGGATCTGTGTGGCCAGCCCGTCGCCGATGGTCAGTTTGGTAAACGTATCGGCCGCTTGCGGAATACTCATTCCGTTGGTCAAACCGATCGCCAAACCACCGACAATGTTGATGGCGGTGATCAGCAACCCGGCAATCGCATCGCCGCGGACGAATTTGCTGGCCCCATCCATCGCGCCGTAGAAATCGGCCTGTTCCTGTAGCTGCTCGCGACGCTCGCGCGCCGTGGCAGCGTCAATCGTGCCCGCACTTAAATCCGCGTCGATGGCCATTTGGCGGCCAGGCATGCCATCCAGCGTGAATCGCGCAGCAACTTCGCTGATTCGCGTCGCGCCTGCCGTGATGATCACAAATTGCACCACCACAATGATGGCAAAGATGATCACGCCTACCATGATCTGGTTGCCGGCAACAAACTCGCCAAAACTTTGAATCACGCCGCCAGCAGCTGCCGAATTGTCGATCGCGCCGCGGCTAAGAATCAAGCGCGTGGTGGCAATATTCAGCACGACTCGACCCAATGTTGTCGCTAGCAACAACGTGGGGAAGATGGCGAACTCCAAGGGCACCTTTACGTGAATCGTCGTCAGCAGCACGATGATGGCGATGGTGATGTTGGCGGCCAGCAACACGTCCATCAATGCTGGCGGCAACGGAACCAGGATCACGATCAAACATAAGATGATGCCGATCGGCAGTACCAGTTCGTGCCAGCGACGTGGTTCAGACATATTGGTCAACAAAAAACCGAAAAAAATGGGTCGCGGAGCTTAGAGAATCACTCCTGCGCCGTCCAGTCCGCTTCGGAGCTATCCCTTGTTGGTTAACCGCGATCGACGGGGAGCGCGTGAGCGTGTTGGACAACGCCCTCGCCCGCGGGTCGCGGTTAAACCCTATAGAATCCTTGTGCGCATGCCGGCCGCGGCGACCAGCACCTTTTCCCCAAATTTACTGA
>JBFILF010000461.1:0-4482 GCA_041599835.1 Pirellulaceae bacterium | reverse complement strand
TCGCGCGCGACAAAGAGTGACAACGCTGAGGATCGCCAGTTCGGTAAAAACCTGCGATAACTGGCGCATAAACGCAATAAGCCCAGGCAGATGGCCTGGGCTTGTTCGGTTAACCCGCCAGTCACCATTTTCGATACCGGCGGGTTCAAGTTGCGGGGACAGGATTTGAACCTGCGACCTCGAGGTTATGAGCCTCGCGAGCTACCGGGCTGCTCCACCCCGCGTTAGTTGAACCGGTATTCTATCGACTCATGCGAAAAAGTGAAGCCGATTTTGACGCCCCATTCTCCCGCCTCGCAAAAAATTATCGGCCAGTCGTATCGAAGACGCCGATTTGACGGGCCGCCTCATAACCGGCCACCGCCACCGCATTGGATAAATTCAAGCTCCGCACCTCGCCCGATACCGGTATTCGCACATTCCGCGACGGCTGCTCCAGCAACGACGGCGGCAATCCACTAGTTTCGCTGCCAAACACCAACCAATCGCCCGCCTGAAATTGCACGCTAAACAAACTGGTCTCCGCCGTTTTGGTAAACATCCAAAATCGCGGTAGTGTCGCGCTGGAGGCACGCGCAGCCCCATTTAGTTCCTCCCAATTGTCCACCACCCGCCAATTCAAATGGCGCCAGTAGTCCAAGCCGGCCCGACGCCTGGTTTTTTCATCAATGCGAAAACCCAACGGCCTGACCAGCCACAAATCAGCACCCAACGCAACGCACGTCCTGCCCACCGCACCCGTGTTGGGCGGAATCTCCGGTTGGTGAAGTACGACGTGAAACAACGGTTCTGATGGAGTCGCGGCGATAAAGGATACTCCGTTGGCATTGAAACAAACGGTAATTTAACCAAAATCAGTTTGACAGTGCCCCGGCACCGTAAATAAAGGAGTTCATTAATAATCACCGCTAATAATTATTGCCCTCATCCGATCCGCCTGCGGCGGACCACCTTCTCCCCGAGGGAGAAGGATGCGATGGGTGCCTCTCCCCGGGCGAGAGGCCAGGTGAGGGCCGACGCGATATGAACCGACTTAACCGGGATGCAGACCGAAGTGTGATCATTCAACTGATCGAGAATCAGGAGTCGAATAAGAATCACTGCCCTCATCCGCTCCCGGCCCGCCGGGACCACCTTCTCCCCGAGGGAGAAGGAAACGTAACAAAGTAACATGACCATCAAGCGTAATCCAACTCGATCAGTCCAAATCGGTTCGGTAACGATCGGCGCCGAGCACCCAATCGCGGTCCAGTCGATGACGGCCACCAAGACGCAGGACATCGATGCCACCGTTGACCTGGTCAACCTGCTGCACGACGCCGGCGCAGACGTTGTACGGATTGCCGTCGACAGCAAGGCGGATGCCGAGGCGGTTGCAGCAATTCGACAACAAACTGCCGCCAATCTGTCAGTGGACTTGCAAGAAAACTACCGGTTGGCCCCAATCGTCGCCCCACACGTCGACAAATTACGCTACAACCCGGGCCACTTGTACCACCATGAGAAGCAAAAATCCTGGCAAGACAAAGTGCGGATGATCGCCGAAACTGCCGGCGCGCACGATTGCGCGATCCGCATCGGCGTCAATTGCGGAAGCGTCGATCCTGCGATCAAACAACAGCACGATCCGTCGGATTCCATTTCGCCGATGTTGCAAAGTGCCCGCGAGCACTGCGAATTCCTGGATTCGATCGATTTTCGCCGGTATTGCGTTTCGCTGAAAGACTCGGATCCGGCCAAGGTGATCGAAGTTAATCGCCGGTTTGCCGAAATGCGGCCGGATGTTCCGTTGCATTTGGGAGTGACCGAAGCGGGCTTGCCTCCCGACGGCGTGATCAAGACGCGGATTGCTTTTGAGCAACTGATTGGCAAAGGGATTGGCGATACGATTCGCGTTTCGCTGACCGTGCCCAACTCGGAAAAGGGCCTGGAAATCCAGACCGGGCGACAGATCATTGCGGACATCAACGCTGGGCGGGTGCGGTCGGTCGTGGCCATCGAACCCGACAAACTGAATATCATCTCCTGCCCCAGTTGCTCGCGAGTGGAAAACGAAGCGTTTGTGCAACTGGCCCAACAAGTCAAGCAAATGACGAAGTACGCCGAGCAATATGCGATCACCATCGCGGTGATGGGCTGCCGAGTCAACGGACCCGGCGAGACAGACGATGCGGACCTGGGCCTGTGGTGCGGGCCCAAATACGTGAATCTCAAGCGCGGCACTGAAACGCTGGGGGCCTACTCGTACGACGAGATTCTGGACCGACTCAAACAGGAACTGGATCGACTGATCGAGCGTCAGACGCAAACCGCCTGACGACGGCGGCGATCGAATGGCCGCCCATACGGTGCTTGATGCCTCGACGGGATACAGCCCGTCCCGATAGAATTTTCACTCGACTTTCGTAATCCTCCTGTCCGCGACTCTTTACCGCCGTGGGTGCGCCGTGACGAATCCCATGATCAACACGCTGTTTCTGCCGGAACTCCGCGAGATGATTCGCGAAGGCGACGAACGAGGGTTGCAGGAATTCTGTACCGCTTTGCACCCGGCGCGGACGGCGGATTTCATGGAGGGATTGACGGACGACGAAGCCTGGCAGGTGCTCAACCATGCCGAGATCGCCGTCCGCGAGGAAATCTTTACTTACTTTGACAGCGATCGCCAGCAGACATTGTTGGCCAGCGAAAATCGGGGCCAGGTCGCCGAGCTCGTCGCGGCGCTGGCCGCGGATGACCGCGTGGACATCCTGGCCGGACTCGATTCGGAAGTTCTGCAGGATATTTTGTCACGGATTCCTGCCGACGAACGCCGCGATTATTTGCGTCTCAGCCAATACCCGGAAGGGACCGCCGGCGCAGTGATGACGACCGAGGTCGCCAAGCTGGGCGAATCGCTGACGGTGCGTGCAGCGCTGGACGAGCTGGCTCGGATCGCGGAATCTGTCGAGACGATTTATTACTTGTACGTGGTTGACGACGAAGACCACTTGCGGGGGATCGTCTCGGCACGGCAATTGGTCGCCGGCATGAAGCGGCCGGATACGCCGCTGTCGGAGCTGATGGACCGCAACGTTGTCACCGCCACGCCGATGGAAGATCAGGAAGACGTCGCCAACAAAGTAGCCCGGCTGGACTTGTTGGCGATTCCCGTGGTCGACGGTCAGCAACGAATGCTGGGCATCATCACGCACGACGACGTGATTGACGTGATGCGAGACGAAGCCACCGAAGACGCGCATCGCATCGCCGCCGTTGATCCGCTGGATGAGAGCTACCTGAAAACGCACATTGTCACGCTCAGCTGGAAACGTGGCATCTGGCTGGTGATCCTGTTTGTGGCGGCGCTGTTGACCGCTTTGGCGTTGGAGCAATACGAGACGCGGTTGAAGGAATGGACCTGGCTGGCTTTGTTCATTCCGCTGGTGATCAGTAGCGGCGGGAATTCGGGGAGCCAAAGCGCCACATTGATTATCACGGCACTGACCCGGGGCCACGTGACCCTGCAGGACTGGTGGCGGGTGATTTGGCGCGAGTTGCTGATGGGGCTGTTACTCGGAACGGGGCTCGCCATCCTCGGATTTCTGGTCGCCTGGATGTTCCGTTCCGTGCCGACCGTCACGCACGCCTTGGTGATTCCCATCACGTTGCTGCTGGTGGTGGTTTCGGGAACGCTGAGCGGATCGATCTTGCCGCTGGTATTTCAACGGTTGGGATTGGACCCGGCCATGATGAGCAATCCATTTGTGGCCGGGATCGTCGATATCCTCGGCATCTTGATCTATATGAACGTTGCGATCTGGATTTTGAGCTAGCCACGGTCCGAATTCTGGGCGAGTTCGGCTGCTTTGCTCGAGGACGCAGCCGGTAGCTGAATTCGCCGAGACGTTAGTTGCTACGGTTCGGTCCGCCCACTCATGGATGGGCAATCTGCGATTCGCCCGCATACAACTTGAGCACTTGGCTTTGAACTTTTATCGCGCGGACTAAAATCCAAATCTGGTCGGGCGTAAACTTTTGCGGGTCACTGCTGGCGAGCTCTTCCAGTTCATGGGTCATGGCGGCGTGCTGGTCGGTGGCAGCTTGGAAACGCAATTTGACGTCGGTCCAGGCGTTGTTCAGTTGATCGGCGTTAGATAGCTGTTGCGGTTCGTCGACGGAATTGAACAGCATCAGGCACAGGCGGGCGATGTGCGCGGGCGAGGCGGTAGGATTCAGTTTTTGCATTTTTTCGGCGAGCTGAACGCAATTCACTTTGTTGGTCCTTTTTTTATCTGAGGTCACGCGGCCGTGGCAGCTGGTGAAACCGGGGTCAAACGGCGGACAGGAAACACCGGGTCATTTTGTTGGTGTTTCGAAAGCCTAGCTTGAAGAAAAACAAAGCAGACAAAAAGTGCCGATTGTTGGCCAAAACGCGCCTTGAATTTGCCGCGCGGCAAATTGCCGCCTTAGTCAATCAATGTCGTTTTTTTGCGACTGCCC
>JBFILF010000460.1:0-4483 GCA_041599835.1 Pirellulaceae bacterium | reverse complement strand
ATCAAGGAAAGGCACCAAATGGTAATGGCTCCCAGTCGATCGATAGCGGATCCCTGCACGATCCTGAATACAATGGCACCCACCGTGCCCAGACCGACAATTAACCCCAGGTTGGATTCGTCGCCACCGGCAAATTGGATAAAGTCTGAATACCGAAACAACAGACTCACCGAACTCATCATGCATACGTTGGCTAAATAGCAGCATAGGAACACGATGTCGTAAATTCGCTCCGGGTTGTGACGAACGGATGTCGCGGGCGTCGAAGTGGTCATGCTTGATCGCTGGCCAGTCGTCGATTGAGAGCGTTAAACAGCGGTTTCCGGTAACAGACGCCGACAACTTAATCGTGGTCTTCACCAGCCGCAATGGGACCCAGACTGCAAAACACTTAAGAGAATGCCGGACATCAACAGAACCAATGGCCTCGGGCTGACCGTTGTCGTCGCAACGTACAATGAACGCGACACGTTACCCGATTTGCTCAACCAACTATGGGACGTTTTGCCGGACGCTAAAGTGTTGGTGGTGGATGACAACTCGCCGGATGGCACGGGCCGATGGGTACGTGAGATGCAATCGCGCGAGAGTCGGGTCGAATTGTTGCACCGCGAGAATCAACGAGGCTTGGGCACTGCGACAATGGCGGGCATTTCACGCGCATTGTCAAACAACGCCGAATGGATCGCGACGATGGATGCCGATCTGAGTCACAACCCCGCGGACCTGGCGGCGATGTGGCAGCATCTCTATATCGTCGGCGATCAGGCGATTGATGTCTTGATCGGTTCGCGTTACATCGATGGTGGTCGCATCGAAAATTGGCCGCGAAGACGAAAGCTAACGTCGCGAATAGTAAACGCATTTTCTCGATACGCGGTGGGGCTGGCTGCCCACGACAACAGTAGCGCGCTGCGAATTTATCGTGGAACGGCTTTGAAATCGATTGAACTGGCGCGCGTTAACGCCGTGGGTTATGTGTACCTCGAGCAAATCCTGCTCTACCTGCAGCAGTTGGGTGCCAAAATTGAGGAATATCCCATTACATTTCGCGACCGCAAGTCGGGACGCTCGAAGGTCGGGGCTTGGGAAACCGCCCGCAGCCTGCGCGATATCGTGTGGCTGGCGCTGCGCAGCCATTCCACTTGATCATCTAACGCATATCTGAAGCAGCCACCGGGATCCGCTTCCGGACGCCAATCCCTACAGACGAGGCGGGCGTTCGTTTATGATGATGCTTCGGGCTGCTGACAGCCACAGCTGAATGATTAGACCAGCAATCGCAAAGCTCCAGCGCAACGAACAATGAGGACGAAACCGATGAAACTCTTGTTGGCTATTTTACTTTTGACAATGGTTTGGACGGGCGGCCGCCTGCAGGCTCAGGACGGTGTGGCAGACGGCCCAGATGCGACGGCAGCTGCAGCCAAATGGAAATGGGAATCGGAAGAAGCTTCGGCAAAATTCGTCAAGGACTTTCAAGTTACCGAGGAGGCGCTGGCAATTCACCATTCCGGTATGTTGTGGGACGGCCACAACGACTTGCCATGGGCCATGCGACGGCGGGCCAATTCGTCGTTTGACAAAATTGACATCAGGCAGCCGACGCCGTTTCACACGGATATTCCCCGGCTCAAAAAAGGGGGGCTCAAAGTCCAATTCTGGTCGGTTTATGTGCCGGTCAGCACCATGACCGAAGGCAATGCTCATATTACCACGATTGAGCAAATCGACCTCGTCAACGAAATGTGCCGGCGGTATCCAGACGTGTTCGAAATGGCGTTAACGGCCGATGACGTGGAGCGGATCGTGGCTGACGGCAAGATCGCTTCGCTGATTGGTGTCGAAGGCGGCCATTCGATCGAAAACTCACTGGCGCGACTTCGCGAACTGTATAATCGCGGCGCTCGTTACATGACGCTGACGCATTCGAGAAATCTGGATTGGGCTGACTCGTGCACCGACGAGCCGAAAGTTGGCGGACTCAACGAGTTTGGCAAGGAAGTTATTCGCGAAATGAACAAACTGGGAATGGTCGTCGATATCTCACACGTCAGCCCCGAGTGCATGCGCAAAACACTGGAAGTGACCGAGGCGCCGGTGATGTTTTCGCACTCGTCCGCCCGCGCGATCTGCGACCATGTCCGCAACGTGCCCGACGACGTGTTAAAAATGACCGCGAAAAATGGCGGTGTGGTCATGGTCAATTTTGCTACCGGATTTGTGTTGCCGAACGAAGTCCGCGACCAGGGACGCTGGATTCGTGGTGACTTTCGAATCCTCGTCGATCACATCGAACACATCATCAAGCTAGCGGGGATTGACCACGTCGGGATCGGTTCCGACTTCGACGGTATTCGCAGCATACCGCAGGGGATGGATGACGTGTCGTATTATCCCTATCTCACCCAGGAGTTGCTCAATCGCGGTTACGATAAACAGCAGATTCATAAAATACTCGGCGGCAACATGATGCGAGTTCTTCGCGAAACAGAAAGGGTCGCCAAACGATTAAAGCAGTCCAACCGGCCGTGACATTTCGCTGATATTTGACACAAAAATTTGACCGCCCTAAAATCCCCACTTACTCTTTTCAACCTCTGAGATGAGGCGATCAAAACATGCCACAGGCGACATCCGGTCAAATCGAACACGTCATGCAGGAAGAGCGGCTGTTTCCTCCGTCGAAGGAATTTGCCGACGCGTCGCATATCAGCTCGATGGCGCAGTACGAAGCGATTTACGACACCGCAAAAAAGGACCCGGCGGCGTTTTGGGCGGAACTGGCGCGTGCCGAACTGCATTGGTTTGAGGATTTCACCAGACCCTTGATCTGGAACGAGCCGTTTGCGCAGTGGTTCGTCGGGGGGAAAACCAACGTCAGTTATAACTGCCTGGATGTGCATCTGGAAAGCGACGTCCGCGACCGCACCGCGATCATTTGGGAAGGCGAACCGGGCGACGAACGGCGATTGACTTACCAGCAGTTGCACACCGAGGTCTGCAAGTTCGCGAGTGTGCTCAAAAAATTGGGCGTCCGTTCGGGTGATGTCGTCTCGATCTACATGCCGATGGTGCCGGAACTGGCCGTTGCCATGCTGGCGTGTGCGCGGATCGGCGCTGTGCACTCGGTTATCTTCGGTGGTTTTTCGGCGGGAGCGATCGCCGAGCGAAATAACGATGCCAGTGCCAAATTGCAGATCACGGCTGATGGTGGTTGGCGCCGCGGCAAAGTGCTGGAATTAAAAGCGACGGTTGATGAGGCGCTGCAGAAATCCCAGTCCGTTGAAAAATGCGTGGTGCTGCGGCGGGTGGACAATCCTGTGGAAATGCAGGATGGCCGCGATTATTGGTGGCACGATTTAATGGCGGATGCAGACGAAAACTGTCCCGCCGAACCATTGGACAGTGAAGCCCCGCTGTTCATTCTCTATACAAGCGGCTCCACGGGAAAACCCAAAGGCATCAAACACACTACTGCCGGATACAACTTGTTCACCAAAATGAGTTTCCGCTGGGTGTTTGACTGGCGCCCCGATGACATTTATTGGTGCACGGCCGATTGCGGATGGGTCACCGGCCACAGCTACATCGTGTACGGGCCGCTGGCCAACGGTGCGACGGTGCTGATGTATGAAGGCGCGCCTAATTTTCCGGCCGAGGACCGGTTCTGGGATATTGTCGAGCGGCACCGGGTGAGCACCTTGTATACGGCGCCTACGGCAATTCGCGCTTTCATCAAATGGGGCGACCAGCACGTCGAGAAACACGACCTTTCCAGCTTGCGGCTGCTGGGAACGGTCGGCGAGGGAATTAACCCGGAAGCCTGGATCTGGTACCACGAGAAAATCGGTGGCGGTCGATGCCCTATCGTTGATACCTGGTGGCAAACCGAAACCGGTGGAATCATGCTTTCGCCGTTGCCCGGCGCCATCCCAACCAAACCTGGCAGTTGCACCAAGCCGCTGCCGGGGATCATCCCGGAAATTGTCGATCCATCCGGGCAGCCAGTCGATCAAGGTGCCGGAGGTTGGTTGGTGATCACCCAGCCCTGGCCCGGCATGCTGCGCGGGATATGGGGAGACGACGATCGGTACCGCGAAGTTTACTGGAGCAAGGTTCCCGGCAATTATTTGACCGGTGACAACGCCCGTCTGGATCAGGACGGTTATTATTGGATCATGGGTCGCATCGACGACGTGATCAATGTTTCGGGTCACCGGCTGAGCACGATCGAAGTCGAAAGCGCGCTGGTTTCGCATCATTTTGTGGCCGAGGCAGCGGTGATTGGACGCAGTGACGAATTAAAAGGGCAGGCGATCGCCGCTTTCGTCACCGTCAAGGAGACCCAACCCAGCGACGAGTTGCGTGACGAGCTGCGCAAACACGTCCGCAAGGAGATTGGCGCGCTGGCCGTGCCGGATGACTTGCGTTTTACCAGCGCTTTGCCGAAGACGCGGAGCGGCAAGATCATGCGGCGATT
>JBFILF010000459.1:0-4494 GCA_041599835.1 Pirellulaceae bacterium | reverse complement strand
TACCTGGCCGACGGCAGGACCGGGAAATCACCGCCGCACCAGCCCCATGCAAACGCCTCGATTGGCCCGCGGCCGGCGCGGCGCGAAGTTGCAAAATAGTCAGCCGATTTGGTTTCAGCAACTTGCTAGTGACGGACAGGCCGGTTGCAAGCCATCCACGTGGGGGCTTTAATTTCGCATCGTTTTCGGACACATTGACGCCAGTCGTCGCCGCCAAACAGATTATTCTGAGCACTTTTCGGAGCCAATGGAATGTCCGATTCTCTCACCTCTTTGATTCAATCCGGAACCAAACTGTGGCTGGATTCCGTTGATCCATCGTTGGTTACATCCAACAAGGCCTTGGGAGCAACCGGAGCCACCTCGAACCCGATCATTGTCGCCGACCTGATCAAGGGCGGCTGCTGCGACGATTTGCTGCAACTACTGTCGTCCGAGGGCAAAGAAGATACAAATATTGCCTGGGCGCTGACCGATCACCTTGTCAGTCAGGCGCAACAACAATTCCGCGACATTTGGAATCAGTCAGGCGGCAACGACGGATACGTCAGCTTCGAATTGGACCCATTGCTGGAAGATCAACAACTCGATTTGCCGCACGATCAGCGCGTGGCGGAATATATAAAATCGGGATTGGATTGGAGCCAGGACCGGCACAATCGCATGATCAAAGTCCCGGCGACGCCGGCGGGTATCGAAGCCCTGGAGCCGCTGGCGGCCAGCGGTTTGTACTTGAATGTCACGCTCATTTTTACCAAGCGGCAATACGAACTGGCGAGAGATTCGATCTGGCGCGGGGCGCAAAAACGCCAGTCCCTGACGCAATTCAAGAGTGTTTACAGCATATTTGTCTCACGGATCGACGTGTACACGGAAAAACACTGCCCTCAACTTTCCGAGGCGGCCCAGGGCCTGGTGGGCATTGTGAACGCCAAGCGAATCTGGCAAGCCAATCAGGAATTCTGGCGAGATCTGCCCTGTCCCTTGGACCAGGAGATCATCTTTGCCAGTACGGGCACCAAAAAACCGTCCGATCCGCCGTGGAAGTACGTGCAGGCCTTGGCCGGCAGCGATATTCAGACTAACCCCCCGGCAACCAATGACGCGGTGGTCAACAGCGGTTTGACATTTTCGCGGACTGTCGACCAGATGCCACCCGGCGAGGTGTTGGCCGACATCGACGCCAGCGTCGACATGCAGCATTTGGAATCGACGTTAATGCGCGAAGGGATCGCCAAATTCGCCGATCCCCACAAAGCGTTGTTGGAGCTGATCGGTGAAAAGCGGCGGGCCCTGGCCAGCGCCAACTAGCGTCACGAAATCGGCTCATCGAATGGCTTCGTTTCGACTGCGTCGTCGGCTCAGGGAAAGCTTACGCCCTGAAATTCGGTAATCATTCGCCAGGCTTCTTCGGGCGAATTGGCATAGCCGAACAACTCCAGGTGCTCGTCGCGGATGACTCCTTCATCTGCCAGAAATTGAAAGTCAACGACTTTTTTCCAATACTCTTCGCCGTACAGGATGATGGGGATTTCTTGCATCCGCAACGTTTGTCGCAAGGTCAGTGTCGTGAAAAGCTCGTCCAGCGTCCCAAAACCGCCTGGAAAACAAACGAGTGCCTTAGCCCGCAATAAAAAATGCATTTTGCGAATTGCAAAATAGTTGAATTGGAAACACAGACCCGGCGTGATATAGGAATTGGGTACCTGTTCGAAGGGCAACGTGATATTTAATCCAACCGAGGGCACGCCGATATCAAACGCGCCGCGGTTGGCCGCTTCCATAATGCCGGGGCCACCACCGGTTTTGACCACAAACTCACCATCACCATACTTCTTGGAATGCTCCGACACGATCCGCGCAAAGTGACGACACTCGTTGTAATAATGCGATTTGTTTAGCACCGATTGCGCGATTTTCAGTTTCCGCTGGGCAGCGGTGTCATTTGGCGCGGCATCAACCCGGGCCTGGGCCTCGGCGACCATTTTTTTGGCGTCGTCTTCTTCTTTGATTTGCGTGCCGCCAAAAATAACTACCGTGGAAACGATGCCTTTCTCTTCCAGCAGCATCTCCGGTTTGAGCAATTCCAATTCCAACCGTAACGGCCGCAGATCCTCGCGCCGCATGAACGTGTGATCGAGGTAGGCCAGCTGGTAGCTGGCATCAGTGACGATCCGCTGAAGCCGCTGTTCCTTTGATTCGTGATTCAATTCGTTCTCCCTAGCCGGGTTCAATGCGCATCGGGTGTTCTGGTCGTTATCGATGGGACTGCCCTACTCTTGATGGAGTTTTGCGGTGGCGAATTGAGAAAATCGCGTCCGTCGGAAATTGGTCAAGAACATTTGGTGGGAGTCTGTGATAACCGTTTTGGCCGTTAATGCCAATACGAACCCCCAGGCTAACACGTTGGCTCGCCGGCGCGGATGACGCGATTGAAGCCACCCCTCGGCAGACGCCGTTGCCAAGAGATGGCTGGTGAATGGTCAAAGATATTTGGCCAGCGGTCCGCCACGCGCCGCCAAGGCGTCGACGAATTGGCTGGTCTCAGGGTCAACAACCAGCGGCGGAGCGTGGTGCGGTTTAATTCTGGCGTCAATCACCAGGCTACCCCGGCAGCCCCAGTGTTTGTCCACGGTTGTCTCGCCCACGCCGTAAATGTCGGTAGCAGGATTACTGCGAGTAAAGGTCATCCAGATCAGGTTGTCGAATGTCCGCGCGGCAAATTCCGATTCGTCTACGATCACACACAGCGGCCATTGGTTGAGCGGATGTTGTGAGTCGATTTTCTCACAGAATTCTTGCCGAACTGCATCCACGCGACCGGCGTTATACGGAGGGCCGGTTAACGCCAGCACGCCCGGAATACAAATTCGCGGGTCGCGATAGCCTTCCGGCAGCTCACCCCATCCGTCAATTTCCGTCGGCAGCTTGCGAACCGGCGGACCCGCAGCCGCAATCACCACCTTCGACCCCTGGTTTAGTCCGCTGCCGGAATAATCCAACGTATCAATGGTCGTGCTGGTTTGAAAATGAAGATCGCGCCGCCAATCGACGCGCATCAACATTTGCTGCAGAAAATCGTCGACGTGTTCGATATCAAGCGACGGCACACACGCTTCGTCAATAATCCACAGATATTTTGCCAGCGACAATTGTCCCTGCCCCAATATGGCGTTGGCCTGGGTCAACAACTCGGCGGGCTGGGTAGTTTCCTGATAGGGAACGTAGCGTTCCGATCCGATCGCCAGCAGCAATGGATGCACCCCAGCTGCATCCACCGCGTGGACGCTTTTCACGCCCGGCAAGACCGTGGGTATGACCGGACCGGTTAGTTCATGAATCAATTGTCCGAACACGGTGTCCTCCTGTGGCGGCCGGCCAACCACGGTGAACGGCCACACGGCGTCGTCTCGATGATAGACGGCATCCACGTTCAAGACTGGGAATTCGTGTTGCAGGCTGTAATACCCCAAATGATCGCCGAAGGGGCCTTCGGGTTTGGTGGCTTGCGTTTGGACGGTTCCACAAATGCAAAAATCCGCGTCGGCGTAAATCGGCAGGTGATCTGATGGACGAATCATGGGAATTCTGCCGCCAGCCAGTGCGCCGGCAAATGTCAATTCGGACATCCCCTCTGGCAACGGCATGACGGCGGCCAGCGTCATTGCCGGTGAGCCGCCCACGAACACGTTGACCCGCAGCGGCTGGCCCATTTCGATCGCCGCCTTGTGGTGAACGCCGATGCTGCGGTGGATCTGGTAATGCAAGCCGACTTCACGATTGGACTGATACTGGTTTCCCAAAAGTTGGACGCGATACATTCCCAGGTTACTGTGCCCCAGTCCCGGCCGTCGCGCGTCTTCGCTGTAGACTTGGGGCAACGTCACGTACGGACCGCCGTCGTTGGGCCAACTGACAAGTTTTGGCAATTGGTCAATGTTTGTTTGATTCGACATGACCGCGCCCCGGCGTACGGTTCTGGGTCTCATCCGCAACGCCGTCAGGGGTGCCCGCCAATACCGAATGGGCTGGCGCATCGCCGCGGCAGGATCAATCTTCAGTTCAATCGCCCGACGCACGGTTTCAATCGTATCGCGAAACAGAAACCGTGCCCGCTCAATGGTCCCAAACAGATTGGAAGCCATGGGAAAACGACATTCCCGGAGATCGGTGAACAGCAGCGCCGGTCCACCGCTGGCGTACACGCGCCGATGTATCTCGGCAGCCTGCAAACGCGCATCGACCGGCTCGTCGACCTGAATCAATTGGCCGTGCCGCTTCAAGTCGTCAACGCACTCGCGCGTGCTACGGTATCCCATGGGTTAATCCCACCAAGTCTATTCGGAGTTTTGGGTAGTGCCTTACTTTTGTGTTGTGATCAGCCGGAATGCGCTAGCGTCCGATTTAGGTGAAAAAACCGTGGGCTAGCGCCCTGCGGCCGATCGTTTCGGCGCGTGGCAACACATTGTTGAGGCACTACAGAATTTTGAATTG
>JBFILF010000458.1:0-4497 GCA_041599835.1 Pirellulaceae bacterium | reverse complement strand
GAATCCTTTGTCGGCGAATACTATTTCGGGCAGGGCAAACGGGAAGCGATGCAAAACTGGCGGAACGCCGGATCGAAATGGCGTCTCCGCTGGGAGGGCTGGACACATCGGTGGCTTTACCGCGTTAAACGCCCCTATGCATCGTCAAAGGTCGGGTTAACGCACTTGGTGCGATCTTCCTTGGCGCGGGGCAAACTACAGGGACTACAGGCGGCCAGGCTTCGCCGGCAAAAGCGTCACAGCGGCGAATCCTAAAAGATCACAGGTCGACCAATCCGGCCAGGAACTCGGTCATTTCTGCTACGGCGTGTTCATTGCCTTGTTGCCGGGCATGCTGAATGCCCTCGGTTAAGACTTGTCGCGCTTCGTCCTCGCGGTTCATGCGGGTAAGCAACTGGCCGGCCATAAAAAACGCCGGGACGTAAGGCGGGTCATGGGTCATCAACCGCGCGAACAATTCCAGGCTCTTGCCGGTCTCGCCTTCCTTATCCCACTCCAGTGCCAGCGTGTAATTCAGAAACGTATCGTTGGGATCGGCCCGCAGCAGTTTTTCAATTTGTTCGCGACGCGACATGATCGGTTCTCCCATGAGCCGAAACAAAGGCACCACATCCCCTCCATGTTGTACCACATAATCGCCAAAAGTATAATCGCGACCTTGTTGTTTCGTACGTTTTGGGTGTTCACCTGGGGAGCAAGCTTGTGGCGGTTCGCGTTGCGATTAATGGATTCGGCAGAATTGGCCGGCTAACCTTTCGAAATTTGATCGAGCGCTCGTCCGAATTTGAGGTGATCGCCGTCAATGATCTGACAGACAACAAAACGTTGGCAACTCTATTGAAATACGACAGCGTTCACGGGCGATTCGACGGGTCAGTCGACTTTGACGAGCAGAATCTAATAGTGAACGGCAAGCCAATCCGGGTGTATGAGGAACGCGATCCGCGACAGTTGCCCTGGTCGCAACACCAAATCAATGTGGTGGTGGAAAGCACCGGCGTTTTTCGCGGGCGCGAGACGCCCGACAAACCCGGTTACGATTCGCATATTTCAGCGGGAGCCAAAAAAGTCATTATTAGCGCGCCGGCCAAGGACGGAGCAGATTTGACCTGCGTGATTGGGGTGAACGACGATCGCTTGTCCGCTGATATGGCCTGTGTTTCCAACGCCAGTTGCACGACCAACTGCCTGGCCCCGGTCGCCAAAGTGCTGCACGAAAATTTTGGCATTGAGTCCGGGCTGATGACGACGGTTCACGCCTATACCAATGATCAGCGAATCCTGGATTTGCCGCACAGCGATTTGTACCGGGCGCGGGCCGCCGCCCAGAATATTATTCCCACCAGCACCGGGGCCGCCAAAGCGGTTGGGTTGGTGATTCCCGAGTTGAACGGCAGGCTTACGGGCATCGCGATGCGGGTCCCGGTTTGTGCCGGAAGCGTCGTGGATTTGACGGTCAATTTACGTCAAGCGGCGACGACGGAATCGATCAACCAGGCGATCAAGGACGCGGCGGCAGGTGACTTGAAAGGAGTCTTAAAATACTCGGAAGACCCCTTGGTTTCCTCGGACATTATCCACGACCCCCACAGCTCCATTTTTGCGCCGGATTTCACGCAAACGATCGGTGACGGCAAAATGGCCAAGGTTGTCAGCTGGTACGACAATGAATGGGGCTACAGTTGCCGCACGGCCGACCTGGTCGCCAAGATTGGATCGCTGTGAGGCAATCAGCGATTGCTTCGCGGGGGCCGGCATTTCAGTCGCTCGTTGGCCCTAGAACACGCTGACATGGCCGCAGCAGATGCAGCGTTTGGGTCGAAAGAACCAGGCGATCCCCAGCGTGCTGATCATCAGCAAAACGTACAACAGGGTTCGATGCCCAATGACGATGTGGTGCTCGTTTCGCCAACAGTTAGTGCAATACTTGACCATAGCTGAATTAAATACGGCGACGAGTTCGCCGGCTTGTAACAGTTTGCGACGTGGGGCCGCCTACCGGCAGTCATTCAGCATCCTTGCAGACCCAATTCTCATTTTCGGTAGCTGAGTGCCCGGGTTTAAATCAAAACGATAGCGTTTTGGCAGGAGCCGCAGATTATTCAATCTCCGCGGTTTGATCGCATCGATTACAGCAGGTAGGAATGTCGTGCCAGTTGTGACGGTCACGCGAAAGGGACTGCGATCGATGGCTATTTTGGAAGAGCCGTTTTCCTTCCTTGTTCGTCAACGCGCACGAAAGTTACCGTGGTCGAGAAAATTAATTCGTGTTGTTGATTTTCCATATTTTCACGGCTGACCGAGACTCGATAATTTAACGAGGTGTTGCCAATCCGGATGCGTTCCGCGGAAAACGTCAAGATCGTTCCCTGACGAACACTTTTTCGGAACTCCACGTTATCCATGGCGATGGTGACAAAATGGCAACTTGGATAGTCCATGCTGGCGGCAATCCATGCCACTTCATCGACCCATTTGAGCAGGTTGCCGCCAAACAGAAATCCGTAATGGTTCATGTGCTCCGGCATAACGAGTTTGTGATGTTCCATGCAATCGCAAGCTCCGATGAAATTGATGATGCCGCGGCACAGAATGATCGCTACGGCAGTTAGAAAATGGTGAAACCGGTGCTGATCCAAAAATGCCACGGTGGGGTCGATGGTAAGCCAAGCCAATCGTCCAGCCAAGGTAACTGCCGAGCACCGCGGTGGTACACCGGCACGGACCGCGGTCGTTTCATGGCCCCATGCCAATGGCCGGGTGAAGCGGTTGGCCCTTTGGACAATTTTTATGAATCGGCGTATATTGAATGCTTCGGTCGTCCGCCATTTGTGCGCGTTTCCAGTTGAATCAGGGCGACGGACATCAGGCGAAAACTCCGGCATCATCCTCCGGGAGAAGTAGGTAATAGCTGGCTGTGAAAACTGTTGAAGAACTTTTTGAGCCGTATTCGCCACCAGAAACAACGATGGTGGATCGGTTGCGATATTGGATGTCGGCGCAACCGGAACATGTCGCTTACCGTTTTCTCGTCGATGGCGAAGACGAGACGTTGACACTGACCTATCGTCAACTGGACGAGCGTGTTCGTGCGTGCGCAGCGAAATTGGCGTCATTAGGTTTGCGCGGTCAGCGGGCGTTGTTGATGTACCCGTCGGGTCTGGAGTTCATCGTGGCCTTTTTTGGCTGTCTTTATGCGGGCGTGGTGCCCGTGCCCGCTTTCCCGCCCCGGCGAAATCGAAACAAAGGCCGGATCAACGCCATCGCGGATGACGCCAAGCCGGCAATTGCGCTTACGATTCGAGACGTAATCAATCGGCGAGATTCGTTGGCCGCCGATTGTGAATCGTTGATGAATCAGCCGTGGCTGGCCACCGAAGAAATACCCCTGGAACTGGCCAGCGATTGGGTCAAGCCGGAAATCACACCGGACGATTTGGCGCTCATGCAATACACGTCCGGATCCACGGGATCGCCCAAGGGCGTTGTGCTGACCCATGCCAATGTGTTGGCCAATTGCCGCTACATTTCCACCGGGTTTCAAATCACTCGCGAATGCGCCGGTATCAGCTGGCTGCCTTTTTACCACGACATGGGTTTAATTGGCGGGATCGTCAACCCGTTGTACGGTGGTTGGGCGGCGACTTTGATGTCCCCCGTTCATTTTCTGGCAAAACCCATTCGTTGGTTGCGCGCTCTGTCCAAATACCGAATGACGATCAGCGGGGGACCGAATTTCGCATACGGTTTGTGTTGCGACAAAATTCAGGATCGCGATTGCGAAGGTCTCGATTTGTCCAATTGGAAATTGGCATTTAATGGCGCGGAACCGATCCGAGCAGAAGTATTGCGGCAGTTTACCGCCAAATTCTCCAAGTATGGATTTCGAGAGGAAAGTCATTACCCCTGCTACGGGATGGCCGAGACGACGTTGATCATCACCGGAGGTGCACGAAACGAAAAACCAATTATCCGTACCTTCGACGCTGACGAACTGACACAGCATCGCGTGCTGGAGGTCGATTCGGGACTGGAAAGCGCGAAACCTTTGGTTGGTTGCGGCCGGGCTATTTTGGACGAGGAAGTGATCATTGTTCATCCGGATTCCCGCAGGAAACTTGCCGAAGACAAAATTGGCGAAATCTGGGTTCGCAGTCGAAGTTCCGGCCTGGGCTATTGGAACAAACCCGAGGAGACCGCGGCGATTTTTCAAGCCGAACTCGTGGATCAACCCGGCATTCATTATTTGAGAACCGGCGACCTGGGTTTCCTCCATCACGGTGAACTGTTCGTCGCCGGGCGACTAAAAGACATGATCATCGTCCGGGGGGTCAATCGATACCCGCAGGACATCGAGGCGACCGTCGAGCAATCCAGCTCGCGTTTGCGCGTTGGCGGGGCCGCTGCTTTTGCCCTCGAGCGCTGGGATCGCGAGCGGCTGGTAATTGTTGCCGAAGTAGAACGGGGGCCCGGATCGGTGTGGAGTGACGTGCTGCG
>JBFILF010000457.1:0-4516 GCA_041599835.1 Pirellulaceae bacterium | reverse complement strand
TGGGGCGCGATTCAGCTTTTGGCCGTTTCAATCTGGGCCACCAGTTCGCGAAACGCGCGCTCCACGGCGTTGACGGCTTCCGATAATCCGTGGTGATCGTCGCTGGCGAACTCAAGCTGCTCGGCAGCCGCCGATGCTGATTTGGCACCGATCGATCGCAGTCCGGATTTCAGCGAATGACCGCACCGCCGCGCGGTCTGCAAGTCATTGTTAGCAATCGCTTCCCTTGCTTGGGCCAAGATGGCCGGTACCTCTTGCAGACAAGTTTCCCGCAGGGTCGCCGCCAATTGCTGGTCGCCGCCGGTGACGGCCAGCGCGATTTCTTCATCCAGCACCGGCGCTTTCGAGCCTTGTGCCAGCGAGTCTTTATTCACCGCCGTTTCGCTGCCGTCGTCGTGCCCGCGCTCGACGCATGCGTAAAGCTCGGCGGCTTTGAACGGTTTGATCAGATAACCATCCATGCCCGCATTCAGAAAACGCTCGCGATCGCCTTTCATTGCATGGGCGGTCATGGCAACGACATACTGTCGTTCGCGGTCACCACCCTGCTCGCGTTGCCGCAGCAGCTTGACGGCCGTAATCCCGTCCATTTCGGGCATTTGCACATCCATCAAAACGACGTCGTAGGACTGCTTGGCCAGTAAATCCAGCGCCATCTTTCCGTTTACGGCCAAATCCACCTGGTGCCCGCGCTTTTTCAGCAGTTCGATGGCAACACGTTGGTTGACCAATCCGTCCTCGGCCAACAAGATTCGCAGTGGACTGCGGGTGATTTGATGCGTCATCGAATCGGGGCTGGCCTCGGTGGGTTTCGAAGCTGGTTGCAATCGGGCGGTGAAGCTGAACACACTACCCTTGCCCAATGCTGATTTCACATCCGTGGTTCCGCCCATCAACTCCGCCAGCTTTTGGCAGATTGCCAATCCCAGACCGGTGCCGCCGAATCGTCGAGTGGTGCTGGGATCCGCTTGTTCGAAAGCCTGGAACACGTGGTCAAGTTTTTCCGGAGCCACGCCGATACCGGTGTCGTGAACTTCGAATCGCAACAAATGCGCGTCGCTGGTGTCGGAGGCTGGGCCGTCATCAGCCCGCAATGCTCGCACGCTGATTTCACCTTCCTCGGTAAACTTGATGGCGTTGCTCACGAGATTCAACAGGATTTGGCGCAACCGCATGGGATCGCCGACATACCAATCGGCCACCTCCGTATCCCGCTGGACGTGCAGCTGCAGATCCTTGGGTTTGGCCTGCACGCGCATCAGCCCCACGACATCATTCAGCAATTCGTCGACGGAGAACGCCTCGGCTGCCAATTCGAGTTTACCTGCCTCAACTTTTGAGAAGTCCAAGATGTCATTGATCAGGTGCAACAGATATTCAGCGCTGCTAGTGGCGAAACTGAGATATTGACGCTGATCGGCGGCCAGCTTGGTGGTGCGCAATAGTTCACACATTCCCAGCACGCCATTCATGGGAGTGCGAATTTCGTGGCTCATGTTGGCCAAGAAAAAGCTCTTGGCCCGGCTGGCGGCCTCCGCATCGCGGCGGGACTGGTCCAGACGCAAATTGGCTTGTTCCGTTTTGCGCCGGGCAATGTCCAACTGCTCGATCAGTACCGCTTGTTGGCGATTCCATCCAAATACAATCAGCGATCCCAACAGCAACACCGAGGCAACCACTCCGGCCAGCCACCAGTGCCATGGTTTGACGTAAGGTTCCCGTTGAAACAGTCCCGGTTTGACCCAATCGGCGTAAAACGCCTTGGTCTGTTTGGGTGTGATGCGGTCCAGCACTTTGGAAATGATATGAGCGAGGATTTCCCAATCGTCACGCACTCCGAAACCGTTGGCATAGATGAAATCCGAGTCGCCGGCTATTCGCAGGTTGGTGATGTTGGCCTTTTCCGCCAGGTAACTGACAACGGCGCGGCCTTCAAAAAAAGCATCCACTTCGCGTTTGGACAACAATTCAATGCCCTGCATGGGCCCATAGACATCGACAACTTTTATTTCCGGATACGATTGACGCAAAAATCCTTCGGCCGTGTAATCGTCAGGAACTGCCACCATTTTGCCTGAGAGATCGGCCAGGGATAAATTCCTCGTTTCATATCCATGCACAATGATCAGCGCGGGATACGAAATGTAGGGCTTGCTGATCTTGACATAGTATCGATCAGAGGCAGGCGTGATCAGCGAAACCGCATCAATCTGTTTGTTGCGGAGTCTTCGCAGGTTTTCACTCCAGGTTGCCGTCCGCACCATCTCGAATTCAATGCCCAGCTCCTGTGCGAAGTGGTCCAAATAGTTTTTGACCACGCCCTGAAATTCGCCGTCTTCATTCCAGAATTCAAACGGCGGGTAATCAGGAGTCGGGGCGACGCGGATCACCGGATGCTCGTCAAGCCAGGCCCGCTCTTCGGCGGTCAGGTAGTCGGGCTGTATTTCTGGCTGTCCGTTTTCCTGCACGCCTAGCAACGTGCCAAGCAAAATCGAACCGGCCATCAGCCACTGTTGTGTCATACCTGATCCTCTGCCGCCGTATTTTATACCGAATGGCATCTAACGACAAAACGACACGCATCCAGCGGCAAAGTACAAGGTATTTGCGCTGTCAGAAAGTTGGCAGATGTGAATTGCCGCCGAGAGTTAACCCCAAACCCGCACGTGACCCAACAACGTCACGACGACCTTGACGCGTTTGTCACAGCATGGCCAGCACACCATGGCGACTCGTCGACCGAGAAGTCCGTTGCGCCATTGAACGACCGGAGCTTGATCCACGCAGCAGGCCGGCACATAGACGCACACATTATAGGAACACCCCGTGCAAGGATCTTGCACACAAATCGTGGTGCATATCGGCGGCGGCGGCGGGCACCAAACCGGCGGGCAGCAACAGGGAGCGCAGCAACACGCATCACAGGGACCGCCCAGCACCGGCGCCACCAGCACCGGCGCCGTCGGCAACGGAGTCTCCGCAGCCGCCACGGGAGGGACCGGTACGTCCGACGGGGATTGTGGGTCCGTTGGTGGCGGCGGGGGTTCCTGCTCTTGCACAGCAGGTGGCAATTCCGCAGGTGCCGTCAACACCGTGTCCTCTTGCAATTCCGCCTGCTGCAGATGGGCGGGCGAATCGCCGAACGCCAAGACCTTGGCCAAACCGGGCAGACACAAAATCGCCACGGCAACAAAAAAATGGATGGCGAAAGTTGAGGTTTTCATATTCTCGGCTCACATTCAGACGTTGAAACATCGGGCATTTTCGAAACAGCGGTTGGATTCTGTAGTTTAATGTAGTTAGCTGTTAGTCAATGTAAACCGCCAACTTCTGGTGTTTTGCAGTTCGAATGGGTCTGGCCGCAATACGGGTGGCGTGCCGCCAGCCACGGTACAATACATTACAGGTAACACGCCGCCGCCCAAAGGCACTCAGCGAGTGCGAACTAATCCAATTGCTTTTGACGTGCATGAGGTGACTTGATGTCATATGGCCAAATCCCGGACAAGACTATTCAAAAATATGTGGACCAGAAATTATCGCGCGGTGTCACCGGCGCGAAGAGGAAACTCACCGCCACAGTCAACCAGGGCAGTGTGACGCTGACCGGCACCATTCAATTTGAACATCACCGCCGCTCGATTCTTCGTGCCGTCGGCAGCGTCGATGGAGTTCGCCGGGTGATCGACAACCTCAAAGTCGAACCCAAAAAAAAACAGTGGTGAGCAGAAAGCACGAGGCGCTCGGGCCGACAACCAGCTGGCCGTCGTCGAAAATGCTCGCACGGCTTGGGAGAGCGGGGGAGCGCGAAGGAAAGCATGACTGGCCAAGCCTGACCAATGATGTCGTTACCATTAACGAAAAATCATCGGTCAGATGTTTTCCCTAAGTGGAGCACTCCATGAAGCGGTACAAGACCGTCGACGAGTTCATCAGGGGCGTCGGCGAATGGAACGATGAACTGGTTCAGCTGCGCAAGATCCTCGCGTCAACCAAATTGGATGAAACGGTCAAATGGGGAGGTCCGGTTTACACCTATAACGGCAAAAACGTCGTGGGCTTGGGCTCGTTTAAGTCGTATTTCGGTTTATGGTTTTTTCAAGGCGCCTTGTTGAAGGACGACAAACAACGGTTAGTCAACTGCCAGGAAGGACGCACCAAGGCGATGCGGCAATGGCGGATGAATTCCAAAAAAGATATCGATCCGCGAACCATCAAGGCGTACGTGACCGAAGCGATCGAACTGGTCAAACATGGAATACAAATCAAGCCTGACCGGAATAAGCCGTTGACGATTCCCTCGCAACTCAAGAAAGCCTTGTCGAAAAACAAAAAAGCCAATGATCAATTCAAGCAGTTGACCAAGGGCAAACAACGGGAATATGCCGACTACATCGCTGAAGCCAAGCGCGAGGAAACCAAACAAAAACGTCTTGATAAAATCATGCCCATGATCAGTTCCGGAAAAGGGCTGAACGACAAATACCGAAATTGCTAACGTTGGCAAAAGGCGGTC
>JBFILF010000456.1:0-4531 GCA_041599835.1 Pirellulaceae bacterium | reverse complement strand
GACCGCACTCGCCTATCGCAGGATCGATGTCCAAGTCAGCTAGCGAGGACTCCGGTTGGGCAAATCGTTCAGCTGCCAACTGTATGGAATCCAACGTGTGGCAGGCGGCGATCCCCGTTCGAGTTGTTTGCGAAGTGCGCCAGAATATTAGCGGCAAATGAGACGGCTGAACCGCTGACTTAAACGAAATCATCACCGTACCAATTGTAAAGCTGTGTTAATCCCAGCTGGTCGACGGCCCCGTCGAAATCGAACCAGTTTTGTGCCGGTGGACGAAATCGGTCTCGTCTCTAATTGCCGTTGCAACTGATCGCCGCTGAATGCTTCATTTCTCAGCGGAGGGCGGCCAACCGCCGCGCAGACCAGCCCACGCTCGCCGGATAGATGAATCGTACTGGTTGTGGAGTGCCTGCAATACGGCCAAGTGCATCTGGCGGTTTGACGGGAGCAGCGCAGGTCCTTACTTGGAGTTTCGGTTTGGTTGACAAATTGTCACCCACAATGATCGCGGTGCATCCACTCCGACGCCGAAAACCCCTGTTTTTTTGGGGTAAAAACTACTTTTTTTGAATTGGCACGGTCCTTGCTTTTAAACGCCCTTCGCATATTCAAATTCAAAAATGACGGCAAGGGCGACTGTTTTTGTACGGCCGCCGCCAGTCCGTCGTTCTTGTACTTTACGACTTTCGAATGGAGGAGTATCGACATGTTATCGACACGATGGGAACCCTTTGCGCAGATGAACCGATTGCGCAGTGAAATGGATCGGTTGATGGGCCGCCTTGGTATGAGCCAGTCTTCATACGGCGCCGACGTTTTTCCAGCCTTGAATATCTGGGAAGACGACAACCAATTGTTCGTGGAATCGGAAATTCCCGGTTGTGAAATGAATGAGTTGGAGATCTACGTCACTGGCGGGAACCAGCTTTCCATTCGCGGCGAGCGGAAACGACCGGTAACTAGTGGTGGGTCGTGGCATCGCCAGGAACGCGGATTTGGTGCATTTAGCCGAATGATTGAGTTGCCCTGTTCGGTGGAAAGCGACAAGGTCACGGCTGAATTCAAACACGGCGTCCTGACCCTGACGCTGCCAAAAAGCGAAGAGGTCAAACCGCGGCGAATCGAAGTCAAGTCCGGCTAATGCTAATCGAGGATGCCGCGATCAAGCCACCCACAAAACAAATTGAATTGAGGAGAGATCCATCATGACGACTTCTATGACGACAAACGATCAGCACACGGTTGAAAATCGAGCTGAAAACACGCATCAGACGACTTATGT
Source organism: Pirellulaceae bacterium (assembly GCA_041599835.1). Taxonomy (GTDB): domain Bacteria; phylum Planctomycetota; class Planctomycetia; order Pirellulales; family Pirellulaceae; genus CAJQPP01. The sequence continues at coordinate 3,249 of JBFILF010000456.1, read as the reverse complement.
GCCCCGGTTTGACATTTGGGAAGGCGACGACGAGTTGCTAATGTTCGGCGATCTTCCGGGAGTGTCGCCCGAGCAACTGGAGATTCGTTTTGAGAAAAACCAGTTAACGATTCACGGCAAGGTCGCGCCGCGCCACGACGACGTGGAATTCTTGTACGGCGAGTACGGGATCGGCGGTTTCGAACGGACGTTCGCGATCGGTGAATCGATCGACGCCGAAAAGATTTCCGCTGAGATGAAAAACGGCGTGTTGACGCTGCACTTGCCCAAATCCGAGCGGGTCAAACCGAGACGGATCGACGTGAAAACAGGATGACGCGCTCGCTCGATTGACGGCCATCTGGTTGAGTCGAGGCGAGACTCATCAAAGTATGAGAAACAACTTAGTGGTTTAGTCACTACCAATAAATGGAGGCAAACCATGTTCAATAAACTGATTCCATGGAAAAAGAAAAATGGTGATGTAAAAATTTGGAAGGAAGAAGATCATCCCGTGGTGCAATTGCGGCACGAATTTGATCGCTTGTGGGATCGGTTCTGGGATGATTGGCGTGGCGGCGTCCCCGGCAGCTGGCAAGATTCCCGCTGGATGGGATCGCGGATTGATCTGCACGACGCCGAGAAAGAGTTTGTACTGCGAGCCGAATTGCCAGGTTTCGAACCTGGCGATTTCGACATCAAAGTCAGTGGCAACGTGTTGACGTTGCGGGCCGAGCACAAGGAAGAAGGCAAACAGAAGAACGGCAGCTACCGAACCTACGGCAGTTATGTCGAGTCGTTTACGCTGCCGCAAGGCATCCAGGCGGACCAGATCGATGCCCGTTACCGCAACGGCGTACTGGAAGTTCACTTGCCGAAGAACGAAGAGTTTCAAGGAAAACGGATTGAAGTCAAAGCGGGCTAAGCCTGGATCTGACCGTTGACAAAAATCTGGGGGAGTTCGACACCGTCGAACTTCCCCTTTTGTTGCGCCCGTGTCCGCTTCGGCTAAACGTCACACGACCGCCTCACGGCGACGCGCAAAATCGGCACGCCGCGGGCCCATCCGCGCCTGGCGAACGTGGTTCCATCACCGGCGAATCTGGCTAAGAATCGTTTTGTCGGTGATCTTGGTGTCGTCGGCCAGCATGATCGCTTTGCTGAGAATGATCGACAGCATGTTGTCGCCTTCGAACGGCAGAAACACTTTGTCCGATTGCCGCGTCAGCGATTGCTTGGGCACAATGCATAGGTATGCGTCGTTTGGCTCCATCATAATGTTGCCCGATCCGAGGTGGATCTTGTAGGTGCGGATGTCGCCGCGGACGATCAAAAATCGATCGGAAAAACTGCAGCGATCGGCGATCTTCAGCCGCGGCACCAGGTTTTGTAAGACTTCTTTTCGGGTCTCGGCCGTGGAGCCGAGATCGCCGAATGAAAACGCGTGCCAGTACTCCTGGTACCGCCCCTCGGGACCGCCGTCCGCCCATTGGGGATCATTGCCGACACTGGCGACGCCGACAAACAAATCGACGTCACGCATCACTTCCGAGAAAACCAGCGGCGGGATCTGCTCGAGATCCAGCGGATGGTTTTCTTCGCGGTCGCCGCCACGCGACCCATAGCTGCCTCCGCCTGCGTGCGCCGTGTTCTCGGCGGCATCGGCCCGGTAAAACCGCACCTGGTCCGTTGTTAGATACAAATACGTTCCTGACTCGTTGGTATCCATGCCATATTCCTGCCCTGCCCCTTCGATCCAGAATTCCGCTCGCAGATCGTGCTGAGAGATTTGAAGGTGGGCTGGCGGATATTCGTCGTCGACCATCAACCGCAGTTTGTTTTTCCACCCCCGGGCGCCGCACAAAGCGTTGAATTGGTGCTGTTTGAGAATATGAGCGGCAAACCGGTTTGAATAGCATTCGGTGCGGCGCTCCGCGTCGGTCAACAAATAGATTTCGCGATGTGCCTGTTTGAACGGCTGTTGCACGTGATGTTCCATCAGCCAGTCGCGCCAACCGGTGATGGTGTCCGTGTCTTCGTCCAGCGGATGCCACAGCTGCACGGTGCACGCGTTGCCAACCCAATCAACCGCTTTGTCCTTGCGATCGACAAACTGGTCGTCGCGCCAAATCGCCGAGGTCTGTTGACCCTTCTTGGAGAACTTCCAGATCAACCGCCGCGCCAGCGTGCCCACCAGCGGGTGGTCCAGGTACCGTTGGCGCCACACGCCAAAGGGCCATTGTTTTTGTTGCAAGTAACATTGCTCGATGCGGGCCGCTTGGGCCGGCAGCATTTTTTCGATGTCTTTGACCGACTGCTTAATCTCCTTGAGTTCCTCGGCGAAATCCTTTTTAACAGCGGCGGGGACCGACTTTTGCGGTTTGCCGTCAGCTTTCAGCCATCTCAATTCGGGTTTGCGACCGGCGACGCATACCTCGGCCGTAACGTCGCCCAGCTGTTCGGAGCGAGCGCCGACGTCGGTCAGTCCGTAAGTCGGGACCGACATTTCTTCCAGTTCATCACGGGGGATGCCGACGCGATCGGCCGTGGCGATCAGCGCCTTTTCGATGCCCTTTTGTGCGGTGCCGAATTTTACTCGCACCTTCAACAGCGCCAGTTGCCCGACGCCGTCCATGCCGGGCATGGCGCCTAGCGCATACACGCAGGCATTGCCAATCTTCACGGCCCGTGGTCCAACGCCGGGAACTTTTTTGTAGGCGCTGATGGCCAGTGCCGTCAGTGCGCGCGAAACATCGCGGTCTTCGCTCAAACTGCAACACCATACCATTCCTTTGAGAATGTCCGCGTGTCCGTCGGAGATCAGCAATGTCTGGTCGGGCTGCCATTGGTATTGCCTTTCCGGTGGAGCCGTTCGCGGTTTGTCGACCAGCGGGAACCACCGCAGCACGCATGCGCGAAACGCGGAAAACGACAATTGATCGAGCAGCGATTCCGCGGTTTCCAGCCATCGCTTTTTGGGCGAACCGCTGCTGGCCGAATAGCAATGCGTGATCAGCTGGACCCATTGACGACGTTGGGCGGAATCCATGGCTTTCAAATCCGCCAGTGCCGCGTCCGACCAGGCTTCGCCCGGAGAGATGGGCAGTTCCGCTTCCGTACCCAAAACCGCATCGAATCGATCGAGCATTTTTCGCATGTCGTGATAGCTGGCCTCGGCAAGCAGCTTTCGACAGTCGGCGGCCGCTTCCGTCAGTTCCGGGGACAACTCGTTGGACTTGGCATAACTTTCAAGGGCCTTAAGGATGCCCG
>JBFILF010000455.1:0-4546 GCA_041599835.1 Pirellulaceae bacterium | reverse complement strand
GCCGCACCAGTTGCCAGGCCAGGCAACCAATATTCTCAATGATGTCGTGCCCGCTAATTGTCGCTTGAAATGTCGTCGTCGGTGCCAAACTTTTTGTCGGGGCCAGCTGATTTGATAATCACATTTTCTTCTTCATCATTCGCCTGATACGACAACGGTGTTCCCCACGCGTCCGTCATTTTCACCTCTTCCGTGACGTACGGACCTCCCCATTGAATCCTCGACAGATCGCTCGGTTTTGAAACCAGATCTTTCAATGAACTGGGAAATTTGGAGGTATTAAGTTTGTACATCAGCGAAGCGGTTGCCAACAGTTTCAACTCAACCTGCGTCTGTTGAATTTGCGATTGTGTGGCGAGTTCTGTTTCCGACTCGCTACTGGATTCCGTCTTGTTTTTGACGTAGCGGTCAAACCAGTCAATCATTTCAGCTTGCGTGTGCAACACGGACTCGCGGGCGCGATAACCGTGCGATTCGTTCGGCAGCATTACCAGTCGCACGGTGCCGCCGTTACCTTTGACGGCTTGATAAAGACGCTTGGATTGAACGGGAAACGTGCCGCTGTTGTTGTCCGCTTCGCCATGAATCAACAAAATGGGCTCATTGATTTTGTCGGCGTGCATAAACGGCGAGATGTTGAAGTACACATCCTTGGCTTTCCAGAAGGAACGACGTTCGGATTGGAATCCAAACGGTGTCAACGTGCGGTTGTAAGCGCCACTGCGGGCCACACCCGCGTCGAATAAATCACAATGCGCCAGTAGATTGGCCGTCATGAACGCGCCGTAACTGTGCCCGCCGACTCCAACCCGGTTGCCATCGGCCACGCCCATTTCCACGGCCTTGTCGATGGCGGCCTTGGCCGATGACACGATCTGATCAATGAACGTGTCATTCATCGTTTCCGGGTCGCCGATGACGGGCATCGTTGCAGCGTCCATGAGCGCATAACCTTGCGTCAACAAAGTTAAATGGGTGATGCCGGACATGCGGGTAAACCGATGCGGGCTTCCCGAGATCTGGCCGGCCGTTTGCGGATCGTTAAATTCGCGCGGATAGGCCCATACAATCAGCGGCAACCGCTGTCCTTCCTTGTAATCGGCTGGCAAATACAAAGTGGCGGACAGCGAGACGCCGTCTTCGCGTTCGTATTTGACGAGCTGTTTTTTGATACCGCGAATCTGGGGCGTCGGATCGGGAAAGTCGGTGAGCGGCTTGGTCGTCCCCGCTTCCAGGTCCCGCAAATAGTAGTTGGCCGGCGACGTCGCCGTTTCGCGAGACGTGATCACAACGGGCTTGGCATTTTCGGCGCTGTTGCCAATGGCCACCACGGATTCGTACGTCCCCTCGTTGCACTGCCACAGCCGATCCGATTCCAATGTTTTAAGATTTTGCCGATCGATAAACGGCAAATTGCCTTTGGGCGTGGCGCCCTGTCCGATTCGATACACCCAGTCACCGTCCTGCAGTGCCCGCATGTGTCCTGACTGGTCCGGCTGCATCACGATCCGGCCCGGATCACCATAGCGGTCGCGAATGCTGCGGTCCATCAACACTTTCGCCGTCGTCCCCGGCTGTTTCAGGTCGTGCATCAGCGCGCGAATCCAGCGGCGATCCCGATCGTATTCCGTCGTGACAATCAACGATGGATCGGCCATCGATGAAAAACCAAACGCGCGGTGCTCGATCCGCAACAGCTCGGTCGGCTCGCCAAACGGCGCCGCGGTGACCATCAGACGATCGCGGTGATCGACTTTCTTTTTGGGGTCACCGCCGTCGAGCGCTTCAACCCACACGAGCGTGGCCGGTTCGCCGGGTTTCCACTGGACATTCCTCGGTCCGGTCCGCACGCCTTCAATCGGGATGTTCTCGGCCATCGGCACGTCGGCCACTTCATAGACCAGGTGGCCGTCCAGGTCCCACACCTGAATCTTTTGCGGAAAGCTGCGCATGGTCATCAAGTAAGAAAACGGTTTGTGCAGCGTAGTTACCAGCAGATGCTCGCCGTCCGGCGACGACGAGACCGAAGAGTAAATGTGGGGTTGGTTGATGTTGTGTTGCTGGCCCGATGCATCGAATGTCGCCAATTGGCAAGTGGCGTAGTATTCAAAAAGCGCCTCGTCGTAAGGGTTCGACAACAAATCCTGGTAAGTCCGCGTGGGAGACGTGTTGCCCGAGGACTCCTGGATGTTGGGGCCAGCCGGGGTCAGTTTTGCCACGGGCTCCGACCCGCGGTCGGCGGGTACCAACTGGCAAAGTACACTCTCGCCGTCGGGCATCCAGTCGATGCCGCCCATCACGGCGGACAATCGATCGGTTAACATTTTGGGCTGGTCCGGTTGATCAACCGAAGCGATCCACAATTGCTGGCCTTCGTCAGTCACAACCGCAAACGCAAAATGTCTGGAGGTGTGCGACCAGCTGACGTCCGCCAATTGACTGCCTGGCGGCATTGGAACCACGGTTGCCTGTTCGGCGTCGCGTTTTCGAATCGACAGTCCGCGCATATACGAGGTGACAAATGGTCCATTCGCGGCGGGATCGATCCGCATACCGGCCAGCCGCAACATGCGGCGCGATACGTCGGCAATGCTCGGCATCGCGTCCCGCTCGATCATCAACATCCACTGCCGGTCGGGACTGAAGCTGACGCTGGGCGGCGGTGGCGCGTCAATGATGTCAACGACTTCCTGGGGCGGCAGCCGATACCCCTGCTGAGCACAAAGCGATGCCAGCGGCAGCATCAACATCAAAGATACCGCGGCAATGGCAATTCCAATACGAGAGAGAATAGCAGTTTTCATCAGTGGCTCCCGTTCGATTTGGTTATCAGTCAACCGAACTCGCGTCGAGTTCGAGCGGTTGGCATTACGTCCTCTGAATCGCCCATTGTCGTCGATTTTCCATCGATTAACACCACCGGCAGGAGGAGAGAATCCGTCAGCCGGTGACGCTAACTTTTTCCAGGTGTAGCGATACCAACTGATTGAGACTGCCGGACCGAAATCCTTGCAGGTCGACGGTCACAAATCGAAAGCCCAACCGGCGGAAACGATCGGTAATGTCTTGGCAATGCCGCGGGCTGCTGATTTCCGCCAGCTGCCCGGCGTCCACTTCGATTCTTGCCAGCTCATTGGCGTGCACCCGCACCCGCACATTGGAAAAACCCCGTTCGCGCAAAAACGACTCGGCTTGGTCGACCATCTGTAATCGGCGCCGGGTGACGGATACTTTTGGGGCGATGCGGCTAGCAAGGCATGGGCCGGCGGGCTTGTCCCATACCGCCAGGCCCCACGCGCGGGCCAACTCCCGAACGGTTGCCTTGTCCATCCCGCAATCCACCAGCGGACTGATCACGTGAAACTCGGCCGCGGCCTGCAAGCCCGGTCGAACATCTCCCGTGTCATCCGTGTTGGTGCCGTTGGCAATATACTGCAGGCCCAGTGATTCCAACCGTGTCTGAATGCATCGATACAATGCTGACTTGCACCAGTAACAACGATCGCCACCGTTGGCGACGTACCGATCGTCGTTCATCTCATGCGTTTCGATCAAATGATGTTGTATTCCGATTTGTTCCGCGCAAGCTTGCGCAGATTCCAATTCCCCTGATGGCAAACTGGGGCTAACCGCCGTTACGGCAACTGCGCGGCGGCCGAGAGCAATTTGCGCGGCCATGGCGACCACGGCGCTGTCGACGCCGCCCGAAAAAGCGACTGCGACTCCCGGCAATGCTTCCATCCGCTGCACCAGACGCTGCTGAGTCATTTGAATCACACTTGAATTGACAGTGTTCATTTTGACTCCAAAAGTTTTCTAATATCTTTGCTGCTGAATTCAGAATCCATCAGCTTGATCAGGTTATCGCTGGTGGCGTGCGCCGCATCCAGGAATCGCGGTGGCTGTTTGCGGTTCGCAGCAACGTATATGAAGCCACCAGCAGATTCCCTTGAATCGCGCTGAACCATGTGTTCGGCGATGGATCGCAACATGTCGTCATCCGAGTCGAGCGCGGCATCGACGCCAATGCTCAGCGGGTGGATCCGCTCCAGATAAATCTGTTTTTGTACGGCCGCTGTTCTGGTCGCCTGGTGTAATTGGTTGCGCGTTTCCTCTTGAGCCGGTTCCAGCATGATCAAGATGCTCCGCTGGCGACGCTGGGCCACGATAAAACGGTCGATGGAAAACGCTTGCCACTGGACGGGTCGAAAGGGCGCGATGTAGTGTTGTTCGTAAAACTTGAAAGCCGACACCAGGATGGCCAGAACCAATAGGGCGATCAGCACTTGCCAGCGGGGAATCTTCAGCAGCGGCGACGGCCCCGGCGGTCCGACTGGATTTTCCGGTTGGTCGGTCGTATAACTCACGGCGACACGTGCAAAGAGATGAAAGTCGGAGGCCCCACATGCTCAGCCTGAAAACGGATACTTCCCAGCGATGGCTCCAGCAGGTCGAACAGAACCTGGACGAAATTTTGATCGATCACGCGCATTGCGAAAAGAAGGCAGCCGGTTGCGCCATGAACTTGCTGTTCGCTTACGTGGAG
>JBFILF010000454.1:0-4568 GCA_041599835.1 Pirellulaceae bacterium | reverse complement strand
GCGAGCCAAGCAACGGCTGCGCGATTGTGTGGAACGAAAAATCCAAAGTCATGAGTGATCCGCAGGATAGAATTCTGGAAGTATTCTTGGAACAGCTGCTCAATGAGCGGAAGCGCCCCGATTGCGCCGCTGACGTCTTGCACAAGCTGGATCGCGTCTCCCAATCTAAACAGGACAAGGCGCTACCGAAATCGTTACCGTCCGCCGCCCTGCCCCCGACCTCTCCCGCCTCGGGCGAACCTCAAGTCACCGCAGCCAAACCAGCTCGCAAACAACGCAACAGCCAATCCCATCGCGGAAGACATTCGCCCGCCCGTTGGATCAAATGGATTTCTCATGGCAGTGTGGCGGCGGCCATCTTGATTGCCGCCGGATTGACCTGGTGGCTGTTGAGCGCCGGCGGTGAGCGAGAAATCGAGCCCACGGCCGATCGTAACGATCGTCCTTTGTTCGACCCGATTCCCACGTTTACTCAACGCGATTCGACTGCGGCCGACGTGCGGCCGGACCGCGTGGTGGTGCGAGATCGGCCGCAAAGTGTCGTGGCGGATGAAACCGCGCAATCGCAGATTGCAAATGAACACTTAGCCACCCGCGACGACATCCCAGCGGATCAGACCAAGTTGGTATTTCCAGGCGAGTTTGTTCGTAGCGAACGGCCGGCGGTTGCGGCCTTGTCGCCACTGGCCGCAGCGGCCTTGATCAATCAAACGCTCCAACAAGTCTGGCAGCAGCGGGCCTTGCAGCCAGCCAACCAGATTGACGATGGGGCGTGGATCAATCGGCTGAGCAACCGTGTCATCGGTCGCACCCCCAACGCCACCGATATGGCCCGGTTGCAGCCCATCGTTGAATCGGCGCCAGACTCCGTGCAAAGGCGCGTGCAACTGGTCGAGATGTTGTCGGGCAACGATCTGTATCGCGATGAGTTTTTGGATCATTGGTCCAGGGTGATCGCCTGGCGGTTGCTGGGTTTGAGTTCTGCCATCGGTGCCGAGGTGGTGAACGATCGCGACATGAACCGCACTCACCAGTTTCTTCGCCAGCGTCTTGGTGATGGCGTTCCATTGGATCAACTCATTTACGAATTGATCTCTGCCGTGGGGACAACCGATCCAAGCCGGCCGGATTTCAATCCAGCGGCCAGTTTCATCATCGGCCTCAACAAACGGTTTGGAACGCGGGAGCTTTCCAGTTCTCATCTGTCGCAGGCCTTGGTCGGTTTGCAGACACGCTGCGTCCAATGCCACGATGGGACCGCGGATACCGTCGCCACGCAAAATTCGTTTTGGGAATTTCATGCGTTTTTTGCCCAGATGCGCATCGAGCGGTCGGGGTCCGACAATTATTTTGTCGTCAACCGGAATTACTTGCCATATGGAAGCGAAGGCAAAGTTGACGCGCCCCTCATTTACCAGGATTCGGCAGGAGCCCCGCAGCGAGTCTATCCGGCCTTGTTCGAAAACCGCCTAGGCTCCAACGGCTTTGTGGCGAAAGTTGATCGCCGGACTGAATTGGCGAAGCTGATTGCCAATTCCCAACAGTGGCGCGAAACGATCACCAACCAGGTGTGGACCCGACTGTTAAACGTTCCGCTGACCGGCATCGACCCCCATGCCGACCCGGCCCACATTCGTTTGTTGGACGAGTTGAATCGCGACCTCGCCACACAGTTTGCGGCCAACGATTTGCAACTAACCTGGTTGGTCAAGGCGATTGCCTTGAGCGACGCCTTTGCCCTGGATTCAGGCGATGTCAACCAGGTCGCCGCGGATAATCCGTTTTTAGGGCAGCCGCCGGCGTTCAGCCGCTTTTACCATGGCTATCTGAGTGAGCGGCCGGCGGCGCAGTCGTTGGCAATCGTGGCGGGTGCCTACGATTCAGGCAAATCGGACGAAGCGGCAAATGCCGGTTTGTTGGCCCGCGTCGACGGCAACATGGTCGTTCAGCCGCAGGACGTGATTCAGCCGTTTTTACCCAACACCAACAACCAATGGGCTACCAGCGAATCCATTTCGAAACAGCTGGATTTGATTGCTGACAGCAAGCTCGACGACCGCCAGAAAATTGATCATCTGGCCATGGCAGCATTAGGGCGAACCGCGCAGCAGCGCGAAATCGAGCAGGCCCAGATCATCCTCCGTCGTGCCAAGGACCGCCGCCGCGCCTTGCAAGACATCTGGTGGTGTTTCGTCAACAGCATCGAATATGAGCTGCCACTGAACGTCCGCTAAGTGGTTATTGGGCAGCCGTTAACCACATGACCTCCGCCGGGGCGTCGCGCCGGTGGCGTCAAATCGACCTTGGTGTTTTAGCCACCGCTGTCTAACATGCCGCAGGCGTTCTGTGTGACGCCCCGATCCCGCTGTCAACGATCGAATACCAGTCCGCATTTCGTCAGGAAAGGACGGCAGGGCGATGATGACTCTGCATGAAATCGCGCAGCTGATCGACGGCACCATTATTGGTGATTCCCAGACGCACATTGATGGTGTTGCTTCCATCGTCGATGCCGCCGCCGGCGAATTGACTTTTGCCAAAAGTGCAACGTTGGTGGAAAAGCTGGTGGATACCTCCGCGTCAGCCGCCATCATTCCCAGGTGTTGTCCGCAAGACCTCATCGAATCGGTGCGGTTGCCCGTCATCTTAGTTGACGACGTCGTGCCGGCGTTTTCGAAAGTGGTCAGTTTCATACGGCGGCCGCTCCAGCCCTCGGTGAGCGGGGTCAGCCCGTTGGCGTTTGTGAGCCCCACGGCACAAATCGGGGATGAGGTGACCATTTACCCCGGCGCTTTCATTGCAGATGGCGTGGTCATTGGATCGGGAAGCCGCATTTTTCCTGGCGCTTGCATTCTCGAACAATGCGTTATCGGAAACCGCGTGACTATCTTTCCGAATGCCGTTTTGTACGAGCGGACCAAGGTCGACGATCAGGCCGTCATTCATTCGGGTGCCGTCATTGGCGCTTTTGGATTTGGGTACGATTCCCGGCCGGACGGACATCACTTGTCGGATCAATCAGGCAACGTTGAACTGGGCAAACAGGTTGAAATTGGCGCCTGTACCACGATCGATCGCGGCACTTACGGCGCGACTCGAATCGGCGCCGGAAGTAAATTGGATAACCAGGTGATGATTGGCCATAACTGCCAAATCGGTGATCACAATTTACTTTGCTCCCAAGTCGGCATTGCCGGCAGTTGTCGTACGGGGCAATTCGTCGTGATGGCGGGCCAGGTTGGGATCGGCGACCACATCAACATCGGGGATCACGTGACGTTGGGCGCAAAGTCTGGCGTCATGCACGATTTGCCGTCGCAGCAAACGTACCTCGGTGCCCCTGCTAAACCGGCGCGGGAGGAATTCCAGTTAATTGCTCTGCATCAAAAACTACCGCAGCTTCGCAAACAGTTGAAAGTACTGGAAAAGAAAATTGCCGAATTGGAAATGCTGGAAAGCAAACTAGCCGCGGCACTACAGGCCAACGATGCGGCTTGAGCGAATTTGTGTGCCGCCCGACGGCGCACCAACGAGTATGGACACCGATCTCGCAACCAACCACTCGTGTCGAAAGATTGGATTGCTGGCCGGTTGGGGCCGATTTCCGATCTTGGTGGCCGAGCGGTTGCGCCAATCCGGATACGAAGTTTATTGCTTGGGTATTCAAGGGCATGCGGATCCCCAGCTGCGCGAGTTGTGTCACGATTACGCCGACGTTGGCGTGGGAAAAATGCGCCGGCAAATGCAATTTTTTCACCGCCACGGCGTGACCCGCGCGACCATGGCGGGCAAGATTTTCAAGACGATTTTGTTCGAACGATTAGCTTGGCTGAAGTACTTTCCCGATCTGACGTTCTGGCGGTTTTTCTGGCGGAATTTGTTTACCAGCCGGGGAAATCGCAATGACGATTCGATGTTGATGACCGTGGTCGACGCTTACCAGGCCAGCGGCATCGAGTTTGCACCCGCCACCGATTTTGCACCGGAGCTGCTCGTGAAAAAAGGATTGCTTACCGACCGGCGCTTGACCCGTTATCAGCAGCGCGACATTCAATTCGGATGGGAGTTGGCTAAACAAATGGGCCGGCTGGACATCGGCCAAACGGTCGTCGTCAAAGGACAAGCCGTGTTGGCCGTGGAAGCGATCGAAGGGACCGACGAGTGCATTCGTCGCGCCGGATCGCTGTGCCCGGCCGGCGGGTTTACCGTGGTCAAAGTCGCCAAGCCACAACAAGACATGCGATTTGACGTTCCGACCATCGGCTTGGGTACGTTGCAGATGATTCGCCAATCTGGCGGCAGCGTCTTGGCCATCGAAGCTAATCGGACGATCATGCTCGACCAGTCCGAAACGATCGAATACGCCAACCACCACAAAATTAAACTTGTCGCCATCGACGCGGCGGATATGCTGCAGCAAACACCGTTCGCCGCCTAAATAGGGAGTTGTTCAGTTATTTCCCGTTTCGCGGCTACCGTTCCACATCACCGCTAATGATGTCCGCGAACTGCCGATCGAATTGACCTCGCGTCAAAACCCGATCGAATTCGGCGGACCGCGCGGCTTC
>JBFILF010000453.1:0-4593 GCA_041599835.1 Pirellulaceae bacterium | reverse complement strand
TTATCGCACTATCTTCAATCGGTACGGCTGGCTTGCTTCGATGAAACGGGCAAGCATGCGCAGATCGTTGAGATCGACGAAGGCGACGCGTTGCGGGCGGCCCGCTGTTCGCTGGGCTGCCTGGGGGTGATTGTCGAAATGACCTTGCCCTGCATACCCCAGTATTACGTCCGCGAAAAGGCCACGCGGTGCCGGGGCGTGCAAACGGCGCTGTCATACGAAGCGCGTTCGCCGCTGCAACAGTTTTACTTGCTGCCGCAAGCCTGGACTTACCTGGTGCAAGAGCGGTCGGTGGCCGACGAGAATCGGCGGAGCGCCACGGCGTGGCTGTACCGAATTTATTGGTTTATCGCCATCGACATCGGCATTCATGTGTTTGTCAAGCTGTTCGCGTCGATCCTGCGGAGCCGGCGACTGGTTCATTTGTTTTACCGGCGCCTGGTACCGGCGTGTATTTTCCCGGGATGGGTAGTGGTCGACCGCAGCGATCGGCAGTTGGTGATGGAGCACGAGTTATTTAGGCACCTGGAACTGGAAGCGTTTGTGATCCGCTCGCACGTGGTCGAGGCGGCGCGTTGTGTCGAGGAGATTTTGAAAGTGGCCGACGACGCAAATGAGTCGTTGTCGTCCGCCACGCGTGAGAAACTTCAGACAGCAGGTTTGCTCGATGAATTGGAGGCGATCAGGGGTCGCTTCACGCACCACTATCCAATTTGTTTTCGGCGAGTGCTGCCGGACGACACGTTGATCTCGATGTCGTGCGACACCGACGAAGACTGGTATGCGATCAGCTTCATCACGTACGTCGAGCCGCGGGACGATTTTTATGCGGTGGCCACATTTTTGGCCAACAGCCTGTTCGAACTATTCGGCGCCCGAATCCACTGGGGCAAGTGGTTCCCGCACACCGCCGAACAGGTAGGCCAGTTGTACCCGAAACTTCACACGTTCCGCCAAGCCTGTCAGCGGCACGATCCAAAAAGAGTCTTCTGCAATCGATTTGTCGACGAAAAGTTGACGGTGAAATAGAGTTGTTTGGTTCCTTCAAAAATCACACAGGTGCCCCACTCGCTGGCGCGTCGTGCTCGCATCCTGTGCCTTGTTGCGTTTGAGCGATGCATTCGGCTATCGGTTTTGCTCCTCCAGCCACTGCATGCCGCGGCGGATGTGGCCGAAGGGGTCTTCGCGCCAGCCGTGGCCACCGGCGTAGGTTTGCAGTTTGACCTTGGCGCCAGCATCACCCAGTTGTTTTTCGGCAACCCGAGCATGCTGCTCGATGTTGATCCAGTCCTGGGGCGAGTGCAGCAGGTAAAAGGCCCGGCCGTCGGCGTGTTCCAAACCGGGCAACTGGTTGGGCTTGAACACACTCATCGCCACGAATGTGCCGGTGATGGGGCTGTTTTCAAACAGCGCCGCGGAATAAATGGGCGGGCCGCCGGATGACCAGCCGAGCGTGAAGATATTTCGTTTGTCAATCGTTAGCTGCTCGCCAATGTCCCTGATCACTGCCGCCATCAACCGTTCGGTGCTGAATTCGGCATCGTCGGGATTGAGCTGTTCGGTGGGCCAAACGACGCGGTCGTTGTCGTCGGACCATACCGGCGCAATCAACTGCGCCGCCACGTAACCGGGCGGCAGTGCATTTTTGTGGATGCGGCGGCAAAACGGTGTGAAATCCGCGCTGCCGTCACCTCCGGGCAGAATCAATACCAGCTTGTATCCGTCGCCGCCCGGTTCATCGGTATCGCGCGACATCAGCACGTAACGCATCTTGTCGTTGCCGCCGGCCGTCCGCTCTTCGGCAGTAAAGCCTTCAAACTCGTCCGTTCCCCGTTGCCCATAGGCCGTGGTCGTCATCAGGCCGACGGCGGCGAGCAAGAAAAACATGGCGACGAACTGGACGCAGAAATACTCCAAACACGAATTCATGTTGTAGGCTCCCTTTCTGTTCGCGGAAACACCGCCAATGATAAGATATTCAACCGAACCGTCAAAATTTGTGGGAACAAATGGTCGTGGAAGCGGGTCGATAAATTGACCTTCGGATCGCGCCGGGTATTCTCATTTTATTCTTAGTGGTGTGTTCATGCGGACAATCTTGATCTTGATGTTGATTGGCTTGGCAACCGGATGCAGTGGCGGCGGCCCGATGAGCTGGGAAGCTACGGCTCCGTCCACCGTCATGGACAGCAATGTATTTCATGACGCAAACAAAGTGGCTCCGTCCGGCACGTCGTCCCTTCCTGGTGTGGGAGGAACGGGTGGACCGCAAGAGGCCGAGCAACCCGTCCCATCAAAAGTCACCGAGCGAAAAATCATCTACACGGCCAACATCAATCTTATCGTTGACAACTTCGATGGCTTCGAACAAAAGGTCGCCGATGTCGTTAGCCAACACGGAGGTTACCTGGCTTCCTCTAACCTGGATCGCATGCAAGGCGAGCGGCGCAGCGGCCGCTGGACCGCCCGCGTGCCGGTCGACCGCTACGAAGAATTTTTGTCGGCGGTTCGCCAGCTGGGCGTGCCCAGTTCACAGAATCAGAACGCCCAGGATGTGACAGAAGAGTTCGTGGACTTGGATGCCCGCATCGCCAACAAACGGCGGCTGGAGGCCCGCGTGCTGGAATTGCTGGATCGTTCGGAAGACGAAATCCAGCACGTGATCGAAGTCGAGCGCGAATTGGCGCGAATCCGCGAAGAGATCGAACGCATGGAAGGGCGTTTGCGGTTCTTGAAAGATCAGACGGCGATGACTACGGTCACCATTTCCGCACGCGAGGAACGCGATTACGTGCCGCCGGAAGCGCCCACTTTGGGCAGCCGCCTGGGTATGGCCTGGACCAATTCACTCGACCGCACCACCACATTTCTGCAAGACGGTTTGGTGTTTTTCGTCGGCAATG
Organism: Pirellulaceae bacterium; assembly: GCA_041599835.1. Classification (GTDB taxonomy): domain Bacteria; phylum Planctomycetota; class Planctomycetia; order Pirellulales; family Pirellulaceae; genus CAJQPP01. Next base: position 1,690 of record JBFILF010000453.1, on the reverse strand, counting down.
CAATCGCGCTGGTGGTCTGGCTGGCGGGGCTGTGCATCGCCTGGCTGGTGCTGAAATCTGTCTGGAAACGATTGCGACGCTCAGCGGCGTCGGCGTAAGGCCGTCGCCAGCCATCCACATGCCGCCAGTACCATTGCCAATCCATGCGGTTCGGGAATCGCACTGTAAACGGCGCTCAGCATACCGCGGGAGGCAAACCATTCTAAGTTGTGGTCAAATTCAGACACCGTAAACACCACGCGAACCTGGTTGATGGCGGCTCCGCCCGGATCGGAAAGATTGACGTCGAACGTCGTCCAGTCAGTCCCAACTGCCGGTCCGCCGGATGCCACCGGGATGGCATCATTATTTAAAAACAGTTCCCATAGGATTCCGTCACCAGCTTCGAGATTGTTGGTGCTGCGCTCAAAGGCATGGCCATTGAACAAAATGCCGGTTAGACCCGTGCCCGGGATCGCATCGGCAGGCAGCGTTAACAGATATTCCCAAACTCGACCGCCACCGGAATTGACCATGTCTCGGCCGACAATGTCGCCGATCGCAAACGATTCACCGGCCGGCACATTGTTAAAACTGACATCCAAACCACCGATCTGAGTCGGTGAATTGTTATCGAGGATACCGACAAAGTCCGTGGACGAGTTGCGACTGGAAGTTCCGGTTGCCGTCGATGTCGAAATCACGACCAAGCCGGCGCTGGCGACGTGACCGGTCAAGCCAGCCAACAACAGCGCGAAGAAACAAATTGCCAATCGGCGGATGATCGGCGACTGAAAAGATCGTAAGTCCATTTACTATGTTGCCGCTACGTGGAGTGCTTCATCACCAAAACGGTCCCTGCTTGGAGCGCTTATTGTTAAATCGTCCAGATGAATGCCCAAATCTTGGCGGTTGATGGGAATTGAATCCCGTTAAATCCAAAATGATGCTGTTGATGAGAAAGTTTGACACTTGATCCGTTCGTATTGCCCACTCAACTAGCTATCAAACGCATGCTTTCACGGTCACAGGCATCTCGGCGCACACGTAACTTGCCAAGTGCAAAACGCCAGACGGCCGGGGGCGGTCAGTGCACGAACCGTCAAAAACGTGCTAATTCCCCGACAAAACTGGATCATTGGACGACCCGTGATCGATCTTTCGCGCGGTGCAAGCGAAGTCCAGACAGCTTAATTACAATTTTGAGTAAGTTCCGGCGGAGTTTCACACTGAACTGCCCCTTTCGCAACTGCTGGTCGCGGCGGTGGCCGGTCAGCCGGTTCTGCATTCTCGTACAGACACCATTGTGATTGGTTCACGATTAACACCATCGGAGAAAAAGATGTTTGGACGTCGTTGTTATAGGTTTAGCTGGTTGTTGATATCTGCAATTTGTCTGCTCGGCGCGTCGGTTGCCAATGCGACTTGGGCTCAAGATTCCGACGAGCCCGCTGATCCGGCGCCGGGCATTAATTCGGGCCTGGTTTCGCCGCTGAGTTTTCGCAGCATCGGACCGGCGCTAATGTCGGGCCGGATCATCGACATCGCCGTTGATCCCCTTCGATCCAGCACCTGGTACGTGGCGGCCGCGTCGGGCAACGTGTGGAAAACCGAGAATGCCGGCGTGACGTGGCGCCCCATCTTTGAGAACTATGGCTCCTATTCAATCGGCTGCGTAGCGGTCGACCCCAAAGACCGTTTTACGGTTTGG
>JBFILF010000452.1:0-4596 GCA_041599835.1 Pirellulaceae bacterium | reverse complement strand
CACGGATACGATGGAGTTGTTAACGCAACGAGAAGACGAAATTCGAAACGAACTAAGGGACCTTAATGAGCGGCACCTGCAACTTCGCAAGAACAGCCAATTGGTTGGTCAAAGTCGAGACGCGATCAATGTCCATTTGGCAATGTTAAGCCAACTGGCGCAAAATCTGACGGAAACGCGCCTCAAAAAACTCGCCTTGGCAGGTCAATTGGAGTCGTTATCGGTGGTCCGAAAAAGCGAGATGCGGGTGGAACAAGTTGCGGCACTGCGAACGGCTACGGTGACAACTCATGGTCCGATCGAGTCAATATTGGCGCAACGCGATTTGACGGTCGCAGATTTGTTGCGTGATCAGAACGATGTCGGCTCGCAAAATCTAGTCGATCTGGAGAATCAATTGCGAAATGCGCGAATTCGGTTTCAACAGGTGGAACAGAAATTTGGTGAAAGGCACATCGAATCCCGTCTGGCGCAATCGGAAGTCGAAAATCTGGAGCAGCTGTTTAACGATCGACTGTCAGCCAATACCGAATCATTGAAGTTGCAACTGGCTCGGTTGACGGCGGCGGAAGCTGATTTGTCTAAGCTGTATGACCAAGAACAAAAAACGGTGAAAGCACTCGATACTTATTTGATTCAGGATGAGAAACTTCGAGCGGAGATCGGGCGCACGGAGCTGATGTACAACACGGTGGTGCAACGCCTGAACGACTTGCAATTGAACAACCAAGCCTTGAAAAACGGTCAGGCCTCAGTCGTGGTTCGCGATTTGCAGGGCTCGAATATTCATTCGGAATTGGTATGGCCCCAACCAAAGTCGTTTCTCGCGCTTTGCATCGCCTTCGGCTTGATCAGCGGATTTCTGGTGACGTTTGGTTACGACATCTTACGTGCGCAAATGCGTGCGGTGCCTTCCTAGTCAGCCCATTGCTGGACAACCTTAGCCGCCGGGTCATGATTCTGCGTGACCTTTGTTTCAGCTAGACGATGATTTTCATGATCGAATTGAAATCCAAGGAAGAAGAAAAACGCAAACACATTCGTGGTTCAGCTTTATTGCTGTTCGGTCGCCTGATTGCGCTTGTACTTAATCTGAGCGTCCAAGTATTGGTAGTGCGTTATCTCGCCAAAAGCGACTACGGAGCGTTTGCTTTTGCGATCTCCGTCGTGGCACTGGCCACCAATATTTCATTGCTTGGCCTGAACAAATCGCTGGCTCGGTTCATGGCCATTTACCATGAATCAAACGACTTTCCACGTATGGCGGGAACCGCCGTGCTAATTATATCGACCGTTGTCGGGACCGGCATCGCGTTGATTCTTGGGGTGATTGGTTGCCAATCGATTATTGGTAACCATTTGGTCAGCGAACAGCTGTCATTGACATTGCTGCTGATGTTGATTGTGTTGGTTCCCATTGACAGCCTCGACTCCGTGTTTCAATCGATTTTCGGCGTGTTTGGCGATGTCCGCGCCGTGTTTGTTCGCCGACACTTACTGGGCCCACTACTCAAGCTGTTGGCCATCATCGGAGTAATGCTTTTTCAAGGAAGTGTCTTGACGCTGGCCGTCTGCTATGTGGCCGCGGGAGTGGCGGGAATCGGTTTATACATAATTTTGCTGATTCAAGTCATCAAAAAAGAAAAGCTCGCCAAGTGGTTCCAACTCAAAGAACTGCGTTTCCCGGTTCGTGAAGTATTTGGTTTCAGTCTGCCGCTATTGAGTTCTCAGTTGGGATTCGTGACGCGAGGGGCATTGGTGGTCGTGTTTCTCGAGGCATTGCAAGACAGCATTGCCGTGGCCAATTTTCGATCCATCCTTCCTTTTGCTCGACTGAATCTGATCGTGATCACCAGCTTTGCGTTCTTGTTTACGCCGACTGCCTCGCGCATGTATTCGAGGAGAGAAGCCGGCAGCATGAATAGTCTTTATTGGACAAACGCGGTCTGGGTTCTTGTTTTAACGTTTCCGGCTTTGCTGCTGACGTGCGTGTTTGCTCAACCGCTGACGGTGGCGTTGTTGGGACAGCGCTACCACGGGTCGGGGATCATACTGGCACTCATGTCAATCGGCTTTTTCTTCGATGCTATTTTGGGATTCACCGTGCAAACGCTGCGCGTCGAAGCGAAAGTTCGGTCGATTGTAATCACGGACATTTTTACTCTGGTTCTGGCGATTGCATTGTATCTGGTGCTTATCCCGCTGTACGGGGCCATCGGAGCAGCCTGCGGTGCAATGATGGTCATGGTGTTTCAGAACTGTGCGTATTTCTTGTGCATGAGATTGACCACCAGCTATGGAGTGCTGCGCTGGAAACATGCCATTGCGTACGTCGAAGCAGTAACCATCGCATTGCTACTATTCGGCGTTCAATATTTTCTCGAACCACATTTGGCGATTGACGTTGTATTGGTTGGACTAGCCGCAATGCTGCTACTGGTCTTGAATCGACAAACGCTACAAATCGGCCAGATGTTCCCAGAGCTGGCTCGATTACCGTTGATTGGCCGGTTTCTTTCTGCGGGCATTGAGAAACCCGATGTTTCACCGAGGGCGATTTGATGGTGGACCTCGGCAAAACACAGATCGATGAATTGGTCAAAGGCCTGTCTGAAAATGCGGCCGACTTCGTTGCTGAGCTGCCGACGTCACCCCTTTCAATCGAACTGGTCAAAACCGTTCGACGTGTTTACGCCACGATACACGAATTCGAATTGCGCGGCCCGTCAACTAAGCACACCGTATGCGTCAAGGTCACACATCGTCCCGATGAGTTACCTTCTTACATCGGGCATCGCCAAGTTTCACATGCAATAGAACGATTTTTGCCCCGACCCGACACTCCGCAATTGGAATACCTGGCGCTTGTCGCTATTGAAAAACACTTTCAGAAAGTTGGCGATCGACGATTTGCTGCCGTACATCCATCCGGAATGATGCTCGACGGGTGGGCGTTTGTCATGGACAAAGTCCGTGGGCGAACGTTGAGTCAATTGTTGCGCAAAGTTAGTTTTGGTCGGGGAAAAAAACTGGGAATTGGTCGGTTGATTCACAATTCAGGGGCGTGGTTGCGTGAATTTCACAATATGGATGCGTTGCCGCACAGCCAACCCGATGCAGGCCAACCCGATGCATTGAGCGCGGGCCAAATCAAGCAAGATATTGTCAGCTTGGCGGAGTTCGTAAACGCCCACGGCCCATTTGATATCAGCAAAGCCGTAGAGGTTTTGACACCGGCTGCTGACTCGTTGGCTATTTCCCCGAAATGTTGTCGCGTCGCCCATCATGATTTCGCGCCGCGCAATATCTTCATAACACCGGCCCGCTCGCTGGTCGTCATCGATACGTTGGCCGAATTTCGACGCCCCGTTTATGAAGATCTGGCTCATTTTCTAGTCGAATTGCGACTCAACAGACTGCAAATCATGACCCGTGGTTTGGCATTTTCTCAGCATCAACTTCAAAACCTAGAGAACGAATTTTTAACGGGATATTTTGGTTCGCAAAACATTCCTCGCGCAACGATTCGTCAATTCGAGGCCAGGGCAATTTTGATACGTTGGGCCGTCGCTCTGTGGGAAAGGCAACAAACCGGCCAAGACGCGTCACCTGGCAAACACTCGTATCGGGCCGCGTCTCAGTCAAGCTTTTGGCAAAGGCTGCTCGTTCTGTGCAATGAATTAAATAACGCCAAACAATCGGTTCCGCTTGCCACATCCAGGATGACGGTGAGTTCCCGGCCGGCGGCCGCGGATGAGCGAGCTGCCATTGAAGATCAACTGCGGCGTCGCGCACCCATGTATTGGAATGCGGTCGACTCCTGGCCAACCATCAAGTTGCTCGGTACTTGCAACAACAAGTTCTCGAATATTTTGAAATTTCAAATTGAATCGAATGGCACCCGTCGCCAAATCGTCGTTAAACAGGCCAAACATCCGAATCGGTTACATCGCATTGCAAAGCGACACAAACCCACCGAGCTGGTCGATCGCCCGCGGCTCACACCTCTGATTGAGCCGGAGCAGGAAATCCGTTTGGAGCTGGACGCGTTGTCGCAGATCCATCAGTTTTTTGGCGAGTTGCAATCGCCGCTTTTGAAATCGGTACCCGTGCTCGATTTCTTGACCGCCCATTCGGCGCTGGTGATGGAACATGTCGATGCACCCACCTTGGCAGAATTGTTGAGACGAAAAGGAAAGCAACAACTGGAATGCGTTTTTGCCAACGTGGGATTATGGCTTCGCACGTTTCACGGCATTTCGATCAAGCACTCCACAGACTTGGGTGAATGTAACAACGATATTCGAACGCATCTCAAGCGGTATACAGAATTCTTGGGGCGTCACCTCAACCAGCGAGATTGGTTTCGAGACGTGTGCGTCCGGTTGGTTGAGGAATCCCGGCAATTGGTAGAGACCGAGTTGCCGCTGAGAACCAGCCACGGCGATTTTGCCCCGCAAAACATCTTTGTTGGGGACAATGCGGAAATATCAACTATCGATACGTTGGCCTTTTGGCAGAAACCGATTTTCGAGGACATTGCACATTTTCTGTATGTCGTCAATCAATGTGGCACTGGCCGGTCCAGACAGACAT
>JBFILF010000451.1:0-4600 GCA_041599835.1 Pirellulaceae bacterium | reverse complement strand
TCAACGAAGATCGCGGGGCCGTTCCGGTAATGGGAGGCATGTCCAGCGGCGGCGGTGCGCCCGGCCAATGCCGGTTGTTCTTGGGTGAACACATCGTTGACAATGGGGCGGTGATCGCCCATGTATCCGGTGCTGTTCAAGTTCGCCCCATCTTGTCGCAGGGATGCCGGCCGATTGGTTCGCCGATGGTCATAACGCGTGCAGAGCGCAATGAGATTTGTGAATTGGGGGGCACAGCGGCACTGGAGCAAATAAACGCTATCTTTCGGACCTTGCCCACGCGCGAGCAGCAGCTGGTCAATTCGGGACTGCACGTGGGCCGCGTGATCAATGAATATCAGGATCGTTTTGTACCCGGTGATTTTCTGATTCGTAACGTGATCGGCGTTAACGAAGAATCTGGATCGATTGCGATCGCCGATTACGTCAAGGCCGGACAGACGATCCAGTTTCACATTCGGGACCACGAAACTGCCCACGCCGACCTCAAGGAAATGCTTAATCAGGCTGCCGGCGCGACCCAAAAACTCCCCCAAGCCGGGTTGATGTTTTCCTGTAACGGTCGGGGAACTCGGTTGTTCCCGCAGGAGCATCACGACGCCGGTTTGTTGCAACAACTTTTGGGTCCAATTCCCTTGGCGGGATTTTTTGCCGCCGGAGAAATTGGCCCGGTCGGCAATCAGAATTTTGTGCACGGGTTTACCGCCAGCGTTGCCTTGTTCGAGGAACGATAGGCTTAGCACGAAGTCAGAACTGGATTTGAGTCGCGGCAAAGAAATGGACGTTAGTTCATACAACCGATACGCCTGGAACCGGCAGGTGGCGCGGTCGAATCAATGGACGGTTCCAGTGTCGCCGGACGTGATTCGACGAGCCCGGCAGGGAGATGTTCAGATCGTATTGACGCCGGAGCGGATCGTGCCGCAGCCGTGGCTGGGGGAACTGCCCGGGCGACGGGTCCTGTGTCTGGCAGGCGGGGGCGGTCAACAGGGTCCGGTGCTGGCCGCAGCTGGGGCCGACGTCATCGTGCTGGACAACTCGCCCGGCCAATTGGCCCAGGATCGAATGGTCGCCCATCGCGAAGGATTAACGTTGCGGACGGTGTTGGGTGACATGGCCGACCTAAAGATGTTTGAGGAGGGGCAATTCGATTTGATCGTCCATCCCTGCTCCAATTGTTTTGCTCCCGACGTTCGGCCGGTCTGGCGTGAAGCGGCGCGTGTGTTGCGGCCGGCTGGCGAGCTGCTCGCCGGCTTTAACAATCCGGTCTACTACCTGTTTGATTATTGGCAAATGGAGCGGGGAGAACTGCGGGTGGCGTACCAGATCCCCTTTTCGGACGCCGAGGACTTGCCGCCGGACCGACGCGAGGCGCTGGTAAATCAGGGGGAGCCGTTGGAGTTTGGCCACCCCTTGGAGGACCAAATTGGCGGCCAGTTGGCGGCGGGGTTCCTATTGACGGACATGTACGAAGACCGATGGTCTAGCGGCCCCACGCGGCTTTTGTCCGAATACATCGACATTTTTATCGCCACCCGCGCCACGAAAGTGTCCAAATAGCGAGGTGAGGCGGGATTTAATTTTCAAAAGGTTCCGATTTCATTGTCGCCAAAATCTCATTAAAAGCGCTCGACACTCGGCTTAATTTGAAAGTATAATCCAAGTGCGAAAGGCTTTTCGTAACCTGACCCGTGTGTCGTCTGCCCCGACACCGGGTCTCTTTTTTTGCGCCTAGAATTAGTCCGGCACGGTGGGCGCCATGGAACGATGCGCGCTCACGCAAGCTGTTTTACTTGCCGCAGCGTTTCTGCGGGTTCTGGCCGATGCGTGTAGTCGGCGTTGTACTCGATCGAACGAATCTTGTGATCCTTGTCGATCACGATTCGCGTTGGCATCGGCAAGTGCCAACCGCCGCGGCCATTGAACTCATCCAGATTGATTCCCAAGTCCAAATAGACTTGCTTGAGGTCTTCGTCAAACCCATGCACCAAGTCCAGTTGTTGGGCATATTGGTTTTCCGGATCGTACAAGATTTCGAATTTGAGTCGGTATTTGTTGATCAGTTCCCGACTATGGTCGGGCAGCTGGGGCGAAATCGCAACGAGCCGCGCCCCGACGTTTTCTAAATCGTCGACGATGTCATTCAGAGCTGCCAGCTCTGCATTGCAATATGGTCACCACTTGCCCCGAAACAACGCCACCACGCAGGGGCCATTTTCGGCAAGCTCCCGTGAATTGACGATGTGCCCCTGGCTGTCGGACAAACTGAACGGCGGCAATACATCGCCGGTTGCGGGAATTTCCCGTTCAGCAATGGAATCGGCCAGTTGTTGCGTGGCGCGAGCCATGATGGCACGCGCTGCATCAGGGATTTGCCCTGCCGATTTATCTTTTATGGCAGAAAGTTTTTCAGTCAAGCTCACTGGGTTCACGCCCCTGTATTTGCAAAACGGTTTCGCTGGCATACATCCAGCACTTCGGAATATCGATTTGAGAACGCTCAACATGTTCCATGCCAACGGGCAGTGCAACCCGGGGTCAACGTTTCACTTGGCGGAAACAACCATCCTGGCAAAAATGGGCACGACGACTATTTTCGGAAGGCATGGATGTTGGCGATGGTCTCGTCCCAGTCGCCGGTAAACGGCACGGCGCGGTCGTCGACGTACACGAACGCCGGCGGTTTGTGCCGGCAAATCTCGTCGACCTCGATTTCGTATTTGGCCAGCCAATCCCGAACTGCCTGCACGCCCTCATCGCTGCGGCAGCGGGCCGAATAGACGACGACGCGAAAATGCCTGCGCAAATTCCTGATCGCCAGATCAACGCGGTGAATTGGCGGATCGGGGATGACTGTCTCCCCCTTCCAGCCGCTGCGGTAGGAGTGAATCACGCCGTCAAAGTCCAGGCAGACGGTTTTGCGGCTGGGTTCCATCCCCAGTTGTGCGCACAGTTCGGTGGGCGCCATACGGGTTCGCAACATGCGATCGATGGCATCGTGACCCTCCAGCCACGGCTCGTCAGCCCATGGCTCGTCGTTCCACACGCGCGAGTAATGTTGGTGCGTGTGGTGGCGACCCGGCAACCGCAACCAACTGCCATAGCGTCCGTGTGGATAATTGGCCGGGAACAGATCCGGCGGACTATCCAGCCCCTTCACGTCGTAATCCGAAACCAGCTGTTCGGCAAACCGCCGCACGGAGTTGGTTCGCATCGGATGTTCAAACACAATCCAGATGTGAAACCCGCCGCGACCATTGGAATCAAACAACAGCGGGTCAAATCCCATCTCCACCAGTTTTTCGCGCCACGCGCTGGCGGCGACAAAATTGCCTTCCGGTGTCACCGACAGATTGTCTTCATCGTGCAGATCGATATCGATGCCGATCCACCGCGATGAACCGTCACTGCTGGCGCTGTGAATTCCCAACACGCCCCCGCCGTCTTTGGCCTTAAAATGCTTCTCCAGCGACGAGAGGCCCAAGAACACTTTGCCGCGCTCGTCGCGAAACGGAGCGGTGATGGCGTTATTTTTTTCACCGCGCACATTTTCGCGATGCTGTTTTTTTAGATACCGGCCCCACACGTCCGTCCGATTAACCAGGTGTTTCAACGTCCAATTTGCCAGCTCGCTGGCCCGTTCGCGCCATTCGTCAGCGATGCGTTCGTGAAAGGACGTGGGCTGGTTCATTTCAGTGTTTGCCGGGGAAATGGGTCACCCGGAGGGTCGATCGCTGACGGGCACCGGTTCCTGGGAGGCCCGCAACGTCAACCCGTCGGACGCTCGCAAATCGACCTCGTACACCATGCCCGTTTCGACTCTCAAATAGTTAACTTGGCCGTGATTGGCGCGAATCCCCATTTCAGCTTGGCGGTGCGGGTTATTGGCCACTTCCCAAAAGTCTTCCCAGATCTTTCGTTCGAATTCGCTCATCGGCTCGGCCGTTTCATAGGCGGTGCGATTCTCGCCGTCAACGCGATCCAGCGAGTGACCTTCCTTGCGGCCGTCGATGTCGCCCCAAATGCTTTTGAAAACGCACAGCGACGCGCCGCGCAAGTCCTCGGCCTGCTCGATGTATTTGTCGTCGAATTTGACTACCCAGCTGTCGACGAACATTAGTGATCCTCGCAACCGAAACTGGCGCGGCGCCGAAATGGCCCGGCCGGCCTTGTCGACCTCGATGAACTCGACGTCGAAATACGGTTCACCGGAATTCTGTTCGGTGCCTTTTTCCAAAATCTTGATAAACGCCTTGCGGTGATCCACCTTGATCAGCTTGAGTGCCGTTTGGGTTTTCGCCAACTCTTCGCTTTGTTGATCAAACCGCACCTGCAACGCGTTCATCGCCTGGCGGATTCGTTCCGCTTCGAACCCGGGCTGAACGTACTTGGCGTAAACGAAATAGCCGAGGTATGCGAATATACCCAGCAACGCCAGCAAGATCGCGGTTCGCACTACGCTGTTGATCGTCTTGACGTTTTCCATCGTTTTGGACATGGCTGCCGCTTTCAGCAATAGGACCATCAGTCAGGCCACGCGCGCTGGCCGTTCCTGATGCGTGATACGCGTCAATCGTCTCCCGCGTCTTTTTCTTCATCT
>JBFILF010000450.1:0-4604 GCA_041599835.1 Pirellulaceae bacterium | reverse complement strand
TCGAGTTCAGCTTGTCGCGCGGCTTCTGCGGCCTGCCGCTGAATTTCCGCTTGACGCTCCAGTTCGGCCAGCCGCGCGGCTTCTTCTGCTTGCCGCTGCAATTCCGCCTGACGCTCCAATTCCGCCAACCGCGCTGATTCTTCCGCTTGGCGCTCGAGTTCAGCTTGTCGCGCGGCCTCTTCCGCTTGACGCTCCAGTTCAGCTTGCCGGGCGGCCTCTTCTTCGGCCTGCCGCTTCAGTTCGGCCTGGCGTTCCAGCTCAGCTTGTCGCGCTGCTTCTTCTTCGGCCTGCCGCTTCAGTTCGGCCTGGCGTTCCAGCTCAGCCTGTCGCGCGGCTTCTTCTTCGGCCTGCCGCTTCAGTTCGGCCTGGCGTTCCAGCTCAGCCTGTCGCGCGGCCTCTTCCGCTTGACGTGCGGCGCCAATTTGCCATTCGGCCAACGCTTGAATTCCATGAAACCAATTGAGTCCGGCAATGGCAGTCTCATTATTTGGATCGAGGTCAAGTGCCCGGCTGATTGCCGTTTCGCATTCGCTCATCGACTCCGAGGTAAACGCCCGCATCAACCACGCTGTAGGGCAATCGGTATTTTCGGGCATAACCGATTCAATTTCCTGTTGAGCTAACTCGCGATCGCCAGCGGCTATCGCGCTTGCGGTATCGGTAAGGAGTGGGTTGAAGCCGTTAGCGTTCATTTTTGCTTATGCCTATAAAGTTGGGGTTGTGACGGAGATCGCTCGCGCGCAAAACTGAGAAATTGCATCTCATCTGGATTCCTGTTAGCAGGCATTCCAGCCGTTTCGTATTCCGTCTTCAAAAACATGCGGCTGCCCGTGCTTGGTTTTGAAAGACTTTCGAACACTTTTAGGGTAGGATTCGCTTTACTCGTTCGACTGAAAATATTGCGGCCGAGCGAGGACGAATTTGGCATTTGAGACGCAACAATCGCGACAATCCGAATGATCGGCTGTGCCAGCCGTTCAGTAGCAACGGCGGCGGCTGGGACAAGTTCAAATAGAGACCGGTCCGCGTCGCGTAAAAATCGACGCCAAATAATAGTTATTTAGGCTTAATTCGGCGGCGGTCGGCAAACTGCTCGCACGAGCGTTACCGGCGCGACTGGAGCCGGCAATGACAAACAGCACTTGGCTTGGAAAAAAACGCCGCCACGTTTGGAATATCATGAAATTTCAATTGATTTGCTTTTTAGTCTTCGTCGTGGTTTCACTGATTTGTGTTTCCGCTGGAATTAGCCAGGAACCCAGAATCGGGGGCGTCGCGCGACTGAAGGCGTGGGAACGGCATCGGGAGATGGCGGAAAACTCGCCTTTCAAACAACTGCGTTGGCAGGTGCTCGGTCCCAAATTTGCCGGCGGGCGGATTGAGTCGATTGACGCGCCTCGCGGGGATTTAGGTACGATCTACGCTGGCGTAGGGGCCGGGGGCGTCTGGAAGACAATCAATGGTGGTTTGACCTGGAAACCGATTTTTCATCGCGAATCGACTTTTTCGGTGGGCGATCTGACGATCGCGCCGAGCGATCCGAAAATTATCTGGGTGGGGACTGGCGAGTGCCATCTTTCGCGCACCTCCTATGCGGGAAACGGAGTCTTCAAATCGATCGATGGCGGTCAAACCTGGACAAACATGGGGCTCCACGAAAGTGCTCACATTGGCAAAATCGTCATTGATCCGCATGACCCCAACGTGCTGTACATTGCAGCGATGGGTCGGCGGAACAGAGGCGGCCAACGGGGTGTATTCAAAACTTCGGATGGGGGCAGGACGTTCCGACGTGTGTTGTTTGAAAACGATCAAGTCGCGTTTGTCGACCTGGTTATGGATCCGACCGACCCAAAGCGTTTGTACGCCGCGGCTTGGGATCGTGGAGGCGGGTCCGACAGCGGGGTCTTTCGCAGCGATGACCGCGGCGAGAATTGGAAGCGATTGACCGGTGGGTTGCCGGCTGACAACATCGACCGAGTGGCGATTGATGCGGCTACTTCCCAGCCCGGCATCGTGTACGCGTTGATGGCAGACCGTTCGTCGCCGAATCTGGCCAAACGGAGAAACGCATCCATCCTTTTCCGCTCAGACGACTACGGCGAAGTCTGGACGCGAACCCATGAAGATTACGTGCCAACGTACGTCGGCTGGGATTTTTGTGACCTGCGGGTGGCGCCCGACGATGCAAATCACATCTACATTGGCGGCTTGCGGCTGATCACGTCGCTGGACGGCGGCAAAACGTTTCGCGGCGAAGGGGGATTCGCGATAAACAGAAGAAAAGACGAGGTGTTTCGTCTGCATCGCCATCGCGGCATTGGCATGCACCTCGATGTGCACGATATCTGGATTGATCCGGTAAATCCCCAGCGCGTGATGCTTGGAAACGATGGTGGTCTGTACGTTTCCTGGGACCGTGCACATACCTGGTTGCACTTGAACAATCTGCCGATTGCCGAGTTTTATCAAGTCCACGTGGACGATCAAACGCCTTTTCATATTTGGGGCGGTACACAGGACAACGCTTCGTTTACCGGCCCGTCGACAGTTCGCAACCGGGATGGAGAAAACGATCGTTGGCAGCAAGTTTTTCTGGATCCGTGGACCGGTGGCGACGGATTTTCGACATTTCCCGATCCAAATGATCCGGAAACAACCTATTACGCTCAACAAAATGGTGACTTGAAGCGCAGTCGACTTGGCAAGTTACGGGCCGACAAATCGATTCGACCTAAATCCAGGCAAGGAGAATCCGAGCTTCGATTTGCTTGGGACACCCCTTTTTTCGCCTCCAGCCACGCGGGCGAAACGGTGTTGTATTGCGCTGCGCAACGAGTATTTCGATCAGACGATCGCGGCGATAGTTGGCGGCCCGTCAGTTCCGACCTGACAGAGGCCGGGTTGCTGGCGCTCGATGAATCGCCCTTGGATGCCAAACGATTGGTGGCTGGTGACGGCCGCGGTCGGGTTTTTAAGACCCTTAACGGTGGCGAAACCTGGGCCGAAACGGAGCAGAGGCTGCCCAGAAAAACGATACGCGACATTGTCCCCTCGACACATAACCAAGACCGCGTCTACGTCGTACTCTCAGGCAAAACCGACTCGGATTCAGCCTCCTATGTCTTTGTGTCTGATGACTTCGGCAACAGCTGGACTTCGATTGCGAGCAACTTGCCGCATGAATCGGTAAATGCGTTGGCCGAAGATCCGGAAACGGAGGGCCTCTTATTTGTCGGCACCGACCTCGGCGTGTACGTGTCGACGAATGGCGGCACGCGTTGGGAGTCGCTTTGCCAAACCTTGCCAACGGCGTCTGTTGTTGATTTGGCGGTTCAAGGTCGCGACGGCGCACTGGTTGCGGCAACTCACGGTCTGAGCATTTTTCTTTTGGATATTGATCCTATCCGCAAACGCAACGAAAAGTGACATTGGCAGCCGGGGGTCCCGAAATTGATACGTATTAGACGATAGCAATGGCGTCGTTTTGTGCGCGGTATTTTGTTTGGTAGGATGACCCAACAAACGAGTGCCAGTCGATATCCGCTTTCACCAGGGACTCAACAATGCACGGCTGCATCGGTTTGATCCCGATTTTCGCCTTGTTTGTGACGGTATACCTTGCCATCAGATCCTGGACAGACCAAGGACTGAGTTTAATCGCTGGGCAGAACTGAATTGAAAGGGTAAAAACATGAATCGTACAATCGGCGTGGCTAACTTAACGGTTTTTGCGGCTCTCATCGCCATCGGGTGCCATCAGGCTGGCGAAAGGCAATTCGTTCAGGATGATTCAATGGTCAACGCTTCTGAAACTGATCTGGTGTTTAATGTCGAAGGCTTGACGTGAGGTGCTGTCAGTGGCCTCGGTTGAGGCTCGCGTCTTGCTCCCGTGCTGGAGCTACTGGACAAGCTTGATGGGGTGAAATCGGCCATGGCTAATCACACTGGTTCATTGGTCCGCGTGCAATTGGAGGAATTCGCTGACTCGGATTCGATTGCCGCTGAATTACATGCCATTTTGAATCAGCAGAGGCGGATGCCGAAACGTCTGGTTGGCGAGGAAATTGCAAAAGCGGTTACGAATGAAACATGGCGAACGGTGAAGAATATTGGCGAATTGTCAGAAATAGAATTCCGAACGGTCTTTGAACGACGGGTAAAACAGTTTGTGGACGCGAGCAGTTTCGATGAATCTACGGCCGAAAAGTTGCTGGAATTCGCCGCAGAGGTATTGGATGAGACGCCGCCATCCAACCAGGAAACTGATTGGAGCGGATTTTGCGACGGATTGGCATCGCGAATGATTGAGAAGGCAAAAGCCTTGTTAAATGAACAGCAACTGAAAGAACTTGCCCGACGTCTCAATGCCCAGGTGGTGGGCTAGTTAAACTATAGTGCCAGTGTGAACGCGCGTTGCATGAGCACTGAACGGCACAATACCTAACGACGGCGGTCGAAGTTGCGAGGCCGCGCATGTTGTTGCTGCCGGGGACGACAAGGCCAGCTGGTCGGCGCCTTGTTAATCGTCGTTGATGACGTAATCGAAATAGAGGTCTTCAAACGTAGAGCGGTTTTTAAAATCTTCCCACGTCGATCGCGAC
>JBFILF010000449.1:0-4606 GCA_041599835.1 Pirellulaceae bacterium | reverse complement strand
GGCTGACCGTTTCTTCGCGTGGCAACACATGGTTGAGGCACTGCGTGATTATATCGCAATGGATGATTGACGGCGCGGAGCGAATCACTCACGCCGCCAATTCAACTGTCCGGTGTTTTGCCAATCGCGTATCGCGTCTAGTTGGTTGCCATACATTGCCATACAATCATTGCCATACAATGGCGCAACTAAAAATGGCGCAACGATGAGTAGTAAAACGCTTCATGCCTTCGAGTTTCTCAACGATGTTGACCGTCACGGGGACAAACCCGTGTTTGTCCTGTACGGCGATGACCGTTTCCTTCAAGTGCTGGCTCGCCGCGCCCTGTTGGCTTCGATTGCGTCTGTCGACGCCGAGGTTCGTACGTTTGATGGTGAAACGGCCACCTGGGCGGACGTGGCTGATGAAGTATCCACGTTGAGTCTGTTCGACCAGCAATCGCCGCGAGTTGTCGTCGTGGACGACGCCAACAATTTCGTCAAGGAATATCGCAAAAACCTGGAAACGTTTGTGCAGCATCCTGCCCTGCACAGCAAGCTGGTGCTGATCGTCACAACTTGGACCGCCAATACCAATTTGTACAAGCTGGTCAACAAGTTCGGTTGCCAGATTCACTGTGGCGAACCGAAAACCAAGGGCCCATTCCTAATCAAGCGCTGGATTACCGCACGCGCCAAATCTGAATTTGGCTTGACCATGAGTAACGCGGTGGCCGCCCAATTGCTGGATTTGGTCGAGTGGGATTTGGGCAGGGCCGACCAGGAATTGGCCAAGTTACAACTTTTCGTTGGCTCGGGAAAAGTCAGCGAAGCCAACGTGCGCGAGGTAGTTGGCGGATGGGTGATGCAATCGATCTGGGAAACCGCCAGGGCTGCTGCCAGCGGTGACACGGCCGAAGCCTTCAACAACCTGTCGATGTTGATGCAATCTGGTGAATATCCGGTTGCCTTGTTTGGTCCGCTGTCCTGGTCGCTGCGGCGTTACGCGCGGGTGTGGGATTTGGTTACGCGTCGCACGGCCGGCCGGACCGATTTGTCAGTGGCCCTTCGCCAAGCCGGATTTCGCTCGCCCGAGGAAATGAGCCAGGCCGAATCCCATTTAAAACAGCTTCGCCGAGATCGGGTCAAACAACTGCTGCGTTGGCTGGTGGAAACGGATTTATCGCTTAAGGGAACACACTCCGCGCCGCATCGCGCCCGATTGGCTCTGGAGTTGTTGATCGCCCGCCTGTCGTCCCAGCTGTCACCGCGTCAATCCGCGGACGCATAGACTATTTGTAGCCCTCCCGGTTGAGGCGAACGTCGGGGGGGGGGCGAAGACTCCAAGCCTAAATTGCTATCGCTCCGTGACATCACCGATCGTCGCGAGCTTTCATCTTGCGAATCCGGCGGCGTTCTCCTACGATCCCGCGGTTTTTCCAATTGCATGCCGCGCTCCAGGTTTTGCTGGGCGCACCTCGAGTGTGAGGAGGAGTGATGTCTCGATTCTTGTTGGGCTGTGTCGTTATCGGCGGATTAACTTTGCAACTGGGTTGCGGCACGTTTTTGTCTTCTCGTCCAGCCGATGATGAACCCGTGGTTTATTCCATCGGTGACGTGCCGGCGGCCAAGCACGCGCCGCGCAGTCTCGAATCGTTGGTGCAAAACCGCTCGGCAACGGCAGCATCCGTCCCTGCCAATCAATCGACGTTGGCCAATGAATCATCCACGGGTCGCCTGGGCATGGACCAGGTGCGCCTTGACGACGAAGTGGTGCAGATCGAAGCAGATGAATCCACCGCCTCGCCTCCGACTCCGGAACAGGCAGCCCAATTGCCGCTGATTTTGGAGCAACCACCGCAGGACCTGGCCTCACCGACGAAAATACCAATCGATGATCCTTCCATCCCACATCAAAGTGATGAACCCACTCCAAGCCGCACCGCGGCAACTGACCAAGATGCTGTGGCCAAACAACAAACTGCACCAGCGGATCCTGCGCTTCCGCAAGCCCTCGAAGAAAGCCCTACCGATTCGCCGATGAAACTGGTGGTAAGGCCGACGGAGGATCCGGCCGACAGCATTCCACCGGAATTGGATGCTTTGTTTGAACAATCAAAATTGGCACCGCCGATCGACGCTCCGCCGGTTGATGCGAGGCCGATCCCCGCTTCGGTTGAGCCGGTTGATGAAAACGAAGTGGCGAACCATGGCGCGCCGTCCGATTCGGTTCAACGCGTTGCTTTCATTCAGGATTCGAGTTCACCTGTCAACAAAACCATTTCGGATACCTCGGTTTCGCCGGAAACAGACGATGCCAACGACGATCCAGACGCCGTCGACGAGTCCGGTGACGGCGTTGCCCCGCGGAATCAACCGAAACAATTGACATGGAAAGACCAGCTTGAGCAAACGATGCATTTGTTGCAGCAGGAAACTGAAAGCGACGTGGGTCATTCCACGCGCCACCAAATCCAGCTGCATCTGCTGAAAATTATCAACGGCAATTTCGATCCGCAGCAGCCGTTGCAATGGGTTGACACGCCGGCCGATCAAGTCGCATTCTGGACGCACCAACTGGCGGCCATCAACACGTTGCTGAATCAAGAAACGGACGAGCCGTCAACTGCGGCGCCAGCTGACCAACTGCGGAAGGCAACGCGGGCATCGGCGCAATTGCGGCAAGCCGCCGACGCGTTGGCCAACGTGGCGGCGCTGCGCATCGACCACAGCGCGTTTTGCACGGAGGTCAAAGGTTTTGGCCAGTACACTCCGGCGCAAACGGTGTTCCTGCCCGGTCAGCAAGTGTTGATTTACTGCGAAATCGATAACTTTGCGTTGCGGCGACAGGCTGAGGCGATTGAAACGCCACCGGTTCGACAAACCGCCAGCCGGCGCGATGACTATACCGCGGAATTGCGGGGCGAGTACTCGATCATCAGCGCCGACAATCGGGTGGTTAGCCAATTTCAATACCAGCCGGTACGGGACTCGGCACAACGCCGGCGTCGCGATTTTTACATGTATTTTCCGGTGACGATTCCCGATCTGCCGCCCGGTGACTATCGCCTGCAATTGCTCATTGAAGACGTGGTGGGCGACAAAGTGGCCAGTAGCGACAAGCCCTTGGCATTTCGCGTCGCCTCTCGTGCCACGCCCTCCCAGCCCGCGGTCAAAACCACCGGCCAGGTGGCACCTCCGGCGAGGCACCGGCGTTAGCGGCCACTGGTGGAACACACTGACATGACGACTCTGATAGTTCTTTTTGCCGTCGCTGCCATCGTGTGGGCAATCGTTGCAGCGCGGTATTTGTCACTGCCTTTGAATTGTCTGCTCGTGATTATCGCCGGCGTCGTTGTCGGCCATGCCTTCTACAACCGTAGCGTGGGACCCATTCCCGTGACCATCGACCGCGTGTTGTGGGGCATGTTGATCGTGCAATTTCTGATTCTGTGGAGGATGGGTCGGGCGGATCGCAAACCGTTGGATCGGACCGACATGATTGTGCTGGGACTTGCCGTTCTGTTGACAGCCAGCACCTTGTTGCACGATTGGAGTTACAAAGACAATTTGCCGCTCTCCCGATTGTTATTTTTCAATTGGATGCCGATCGGAATTTATTTCGTGGCGAAAAACTGTCGATTGTCGACCAGGCATTTGGCACTGCTGTACGCGGCGCTGGTCGCATTCGGCTTGTATCTTGGGTTCACCGCGATCGCCGAACAGCGCGGCTGGCACGCGTTGGTTTTTCCGCGGTATATCCTTGATCCACAATATGTGGAATTTTTGGGCCGTGCCCGGGGCCCGTTTTTGAATCCGGTGTCCTGCGGAATTTTCCTGACGGCGTCCGCCGTGGCGACGGTGTTTTGGTGGCCGCGACTCAATCAACTGGGCCGCGGGCTGATCATCGCCGCGGTCAGTATGTTGTTGGTGGCCGCGTTTCTGACGTTCACCCGCAGCGTGTGGGTAGGTGCCGCCGTGGCAGCGGGCATTGTCATTTGGATCCCGGCGACGCGGGTCTCGCGCGGCGGATTGCTGATCACGGCCACGTTGTGCGCATTCGTGTTCGTTACATTTTTTTCGGATCGAGTCAACAGCTTTAAACGAGACAAGTATGTGACGGTGGCCGAGATGTCGCAGTCGGCATCGTTGCGACCGATGTTGGCTCATGTGGCGTTCAAGATGTTTCGCGACCGGCCTCTGCTGGGTTGCGGCTTCGGGCAATATACCCAGGTCAAGAAACCGTATCACTACGAGGAAACAGCAGAAATGCCCTTGCGCAGGGTTTTGCCTTACATGCAGCACAATGTCTTTTTGTCGTATTTGACAGAAACGGGGCTGGTGGGGCTGGGGTTGCTGGTTTCACTACTGGCCTCGCTGGCGATCAAAAGTTGGAGATTGTGGCGCGCCAGCGAATTGTCCTTGTGGGAACGCCAGCTAGGGTTGTTGGGGTTGGTGGTCATGTCCAACTACTGCATCAACGGTATGTTCCACGACGTGTCGATCATTCCGCACGTCGCCGCCATTTTTTTCCTGTTGCTGGGATTGGTCGGCAACGTCACCGCCCAACGGGTTCGCCGAGCGAGCCTTGAATTGTCGCAACAGTCGCGCGACGAAACGATGGCGC
>JBFILF010000448.1:0-4619 GCA_041599835.1 Pirellulaceae bacterium | reverse complement strand
GGACGTCTTGATCGACCAGAAAAATCACGTCGCTGCCGTTTGGCAGTCGAACGAATAGGATTGGACAAGCATTCATGAACGCAATTGATTTTTGCGTCTTTTTGACCAGTTACAGCTTCATTGTTGCGTTTGTTGCCGTCGGCGAGCTATTCCGATTTCGGCGGATAACGTCGCTGATTTGTGTTTTGGCGGCCATGGCTGCCATCACGGCGACGACCGTAGTCGGATTCTATCTGAAACCCGGCACCAACTACCTGGGACTTTTGTGGTTTTTGTGGCAAGAGCGAGATATGAGTGCGGCCGTGGCCTTGTTGTTGGGTGCGGCCGCCGCCTTGGTATGGATCCCGCGCCTCAGGACTCGCTCACCTGCCGCCGGCACGACGGAAGGAAAGAAATTGTTGCCGCAGCTGGCGGTACAATTTGTGTTGGCCGCATCGATCATCGGCGTCGGCGTTTCTGCCCAGGCGTTCATTTGGAAAGAAATTCGAGGTGTTAAGCGCGATCCAATGGTGCGGGTACACGCCCCTGGATTTGCTATCGAAAAGATCGCTGATCTCGACTTCATGCCGATTCGCGTGGCAGTCAGTGACGCCGGAAAGATCTACGTCAGTTATGGTTACATGGAAGACTCGGGCACCCTGGGTGGAGGCATTTTTGAGCTGACGGAAGAAGGCGAAACGGGCAAATTTCGCAAACGAACCGTGGCCGATTCGCCACTGTTGATGCGATGCTATGGGCTGGCCGCGCGAAATGGGGATTTGTACGTCTCCCGCTCGGGAATCTGGCCGCAAGCAAACCAGGGAACACTGGCGTACGAAAATACCGGGGCCATCACCCAGTTACGGGATATTGACGGCGACGGATACTTTGAGTTCGCACATGACGTCGTTACCGGGTTACCCGGCATTCGAGGACCGGTGACGATTCACCAGAACAATGGGATTGCCTTTGCCCCCGATGGAAGTCTGTTCGTGGCTTCGGCCAGCGCCGCCAACCGGGCGCTTGCGGCACAGGAATGGGAGGGCGCCGTTTTACGAGTCAGTCCTGACTTTTCAACAACTGAAGTTTACGCCGAAGGGTTTCGCAACCCGTTTGGCGTCGTATTCGGTCCCGATGACGAGCTGTTCGTCAGCGACAACGACATCGACGAAAACCCGGGGGACGAATTGAATCACATCATCCAGGGTGAACATTACGGACATCCCTATGTTGTGCCCAATGATTCCTCCATTGAATCGACTGGTTTTCGCGATCCGATTTTGGTCGGGGAACATGATTGGAATTTCCTTGGCATGACATATGCGACGTCGCCAGCCATCCCCGACCTCTATCGCCATTGCATTTACGTGGCGGATTTCATGCAGAATGCGATTCATCGATTGAAACTCGAAAAATCGGGTGAGACGTACAAAGTGACCGAAATCGAACGCTTTGCCACCATCTCCAGGCCAGTCGATATCGCCATGACTCCGTCGGGCGAGCTGGTCGTCGTCTCACGCCTTACCAAGAACGTTTATCGCATTCGACCCAAGCCCTGAGCCGCCGTTACGAGAAGCATCCATGGATCAATCAAACCAACTGAAATCCCGTCGCTGGATCATCTGGTCCCTCGTTTTGCCCATAGCCACTTTACTGGTGAGTGCCGCGATCATGTCGATTCCGCCGCGGACGGGAAACATCGACATCGTGGCCGGCGAGAAGTTATATACGACTCATTGCGCGTGGTGTCATTCAACGCGCGTTGACTACCCCGCATTCAAGGCCCCTAACCTTCACGACATTGGCCGGACCGCTGCCACGAGGAAGCCGAATCAGTCGGCCGCAGATTACCTCCTGGAGTCGATCCTCGAGCCCGACGCGTTTTTGGCGCCCAGCAGCCGGCCCGGGATGCCTCGCAATATCGTGGCCGATTTATCTCCGAAAGAAATCCGTGACCTGGTGGGCTACCTGGCCAGTCTCGGCGCATTTCCGGATTACGAAGCGATTGCCCGTCTCGAAGTACCTGACCTCCGTGTTGAAAAGGAAGCTACGTTGGTCCGTCTCGAAGATATCCAAATGGCCGAACATGTGCTGCGAGACAAAGGGTCGTGTCTCAAATGCCACTCGTTATACCATGTTCCGGAGGGCAAAATTTTCGCTCCAGGACTATTTGGTGCGGGGTTAACCGATCCAATGGCGATTCGTGAATCGTTGATCGACCCTCAAAAACAAATCAACGCTCATTACGCTTCGATCACGGTGTTGCTGACAAATGGACAATTGGTTTCGGGTCAGCTGGTTTCCCGAGACGATGACCGAATGGTGGTGTGCGTGCGTGATGAGCAAAATCAACTGAATTTACGCGAGATTCCCCTGGACGAAATTGAAACCGAAAACGGCCAGCCGCTGGTCACGGATTCCAAGGTATCGTTGATGCCGCAGGGCTTTGATGAAACACTAACGGGTGATGAAATAAATGCTGTGATCACACTCATCCGTTTACTCAATTGAATGCCATTGTTTTTGTGTGTGACGCGACGGCCAACACCCACCGATCCGCAAACTTAAATAGTTCGTTTACGGACAATTAACATTTTTAGAATCCCACTGAACGAGGTACTGAGACAACAACCATGTCATTGGTCGATAAAGTTTTTGTGAAATCGTATTTGACGGCCGGCGATCCCTGGTGTCACAGTCATGGATCGGCGGAAGATTCTGAATATTTGGGCGCCGGGATGTTGTATTACGCCCTGGCCTACGCGCTCAAATCCAAGACGTGCGTGTGTCTGGGATCCGGCGGCGGTTTTGTGCCACGCATGATGAGGCAGGCGCAGCGCGATTTAGGTCTTGACGAAAGCCGCACCGTGCTGGTGGACGGAACCCTGCAAGTCCAGCAAAAGAAAAAGGAAATCTGGGGCGAGCCCTGTTGGGTTCCCGAAGACTCGGTGTTCCGCACGAATTATCCTGACATTGCCATCATTCTTCAACTGACCGAAACGGCGTTCAACGAGTACTTTCAGCCCAACGACGTGCAAATTGATTTTTTGCACATCGACGCCGACCATCATTACGAAGGCGTCAAACTCGATTGGGATCTGTACAGCCCACTCGTGCCGGACCACGGCATCATTACGCTTCACGACACCATCAATTATCGTGAGCCGTGCGGCGTGTATCGGCTGATGGACGAAATTCGCGAGACGGGCGAATACGAAATGATCAATTTTCCAATTGCTTATGGCACGGCTGTGCTTCGGAAACGCCAAAACGATAATCGTCCCGGTTCATGAAAATCGCATTGTTGCAGGACGAGATCTTCGTGCCCTCGTACGCTGGCGGCATCAAGGCAAATCGCTGTCTGCTTGAGGAGTTGGCCTGTCGGGGACATCAATGCCTGGCGCTGACGCGAGCGCTTACCAGGTCACCTGATGGTCCCAACGATCTCAGCCAATTCAACGAGGAAATGGCGTCGCGCGGATTGAATGTGCACGAGGCCTCTCAGGATGTTTGGCGATACGAATACCGAAAAATCGAGGTCGAAGCGATCAATTGTCCCGGCACGGATGCCCGCCGGCAGTACATCTCCGGCCGCCTTCAATCTTTTGAACCCGACTGGGTATTGGTCGGTGACGACAAACGCAGGTACATGCTCGCCAGTGCGAACGAGGCCGCTCCGGGCAGAGCCATTCCATTGCTGCAGACCATCATGCAGCTTCCATTTGGTCCACTGTCGATTGACGAAAATCGACAGCAAACGCAACTGATGAGCGCCGCCCCGATCATTCTGGTGATTAGCGAATACATGCAGCGGTATATTCGCGCCCACGGTCAAATGGAATCTCGCGTAGTGTCCCTGCCGGTTTACGGCGCGCCGCCGTTTCCGAATCTTGCAAGCTTCAACAGCGGTTTTGTCACGATGATCAATCCGTGTGAGTTGAAAGGAGTGGAGATTTTTCTGGACTTGGCTCGCGCGTTCCCGGAGGTAACCTTTGCTGCCGTGCCGACATGGGGCGCTGATGATACGGTCCTGCAGCAATTGCGCGATCAGCCCAACGTCCGGCTCATTCCCGCGTCCGATGAGGTTGAAGACATACTGTCCCAAACACGCATTTTGTTAGTGCCTTCAATATGGCCAGAAACATTTGGTTACGTCGTCCCGGAAGCGATGCTCCGCGGCATTCCGGTGCTCGCCAGTAACCTTGGCGGATTGCCCGAGGCAAAACTGGGCGTCGAATATTTGCTGCCCGTAGCACCAGCACAACGTCGCGGCGATTCCTATGTGTGCCCGCCTCAGGAAATACAGCCATGGAGCCAAGCGTTGTCAGAATTGCTGGGCGACGCGGAAATCTACCAGCAATGTTCCCGCAAATCACGGGAGGCAGCGCTCCACTTTGTGTCGCAAATTGATTCGTTGGCGTTCGAACAACTTTTGTCCGGCCTGGAGACCAGTTTCAAATAGAAAATGAATTTGCGTACGCTCCGACCTTTGCTCACACAGACGTTTACTGATATCACGATTCAAACCAATTAAAAGAGACTCCATGGGTTGGTCAGTCATCGAAGAACTGGGAATCGAATATGCGCCTCGCCACGGCGATCGCGAAGTAACACGATTGCCGTCTCCGATTTATGCAGCG
>JBFILF010000447.1:0-4659 GCA_041599835.1 Pirellulaceae bacterium | reverse complement strand
TTGGATGAGGGCAAAACATTTTCAGAATGAATAGCGCAAAGGACGAAGTAGTCGCATCCACGACCATTCGTCGGTGTCGGCAACAAGACACTCGCAGTCGACCTGCCACTTTGATCACATTACGCTGATCGCGATGAAGTTTACTGGGCCACCAGAGGATGCAACGGACATTGCGCCAAACGAAAAGTCTTTTGTCCGTTGCCGAAAAACTCGACGGTAGCCTGCCGCTTCTTGCCTTGCCCACTGAGTGCCACGATTTTGCCGGTGCCGTACTCTGGGTGGCTGACCAACATGCCTTGTTGGAACATGGAGGCGGGAAAGCGTTTTTTTGGCGGCTTTGCCGCATCTTCGACCGATCCTGGCTCGGCAAATAACTCGGCCGCTGTTTTGATTGTGACCGATGTCGATCGATCGTTTGCTGGGAGTGTGTCGGCTTCGCGTACTTGTGTCTGGTCCTGAAACCATGATTCCTCTTCCCAAGGATCTTCTTGAGATAATTCGTCGACCGTGTCGGGGACGGTAATGCCGCGCGGCTCAATCACCGTCATTCGGCTGCGGGGCAGTTCCATCAAAAACCGGCTGGCCACTGTCGGCCAGTTGGCGCCGCGACGAAATCGGTACAATGCTCGGCTCAATTGCAATTCCTGCTCAGCTCGGGTGATCCCCACAAAAAACAGCCGCCGTTCTTCCTCGACATCATCGTCATCCTGTTTGCTTCGCTCGTGCGGCAACACGCCTTCTTCGAGTCCTACGATGAACACGACGGGAAACTCCAAGCCTTTGGCGGCATGCAATGTCATTAACGTTACGGCCTCGGTCTCCGATTCCCATGCGTCGGTATCGTTGACCAGCACAGCGGTCTCCAGGTAAGCTTCCAAGCCTCCGTCTTCGGGGTGTTGGGCGTCAAACTCTTGCGCCGCTGTCAGCAATTCATCGACGTTGGCGACTCGATTATCCGCTTCTTCCGAGTCCTCCGACATCAGGTACTCGCGATATCCAGTTTCGCTGAGCACATGTCCCAGAATTTCTTCGACACTTCGCGTGACATGAACCGACAAACGGTCGTAAAGTGCGACGAATCCAGCAACTTTGGCGGCCGCCTGCTTGGACATGGTTGAAATCAATCCGGATTCGCGGGCCGCTTCCAATAGCGAGATATTGTTTTGTTGGGCATATTCACGAAGCCTACCCAATGTGACCTTGCCAATTTTTCTCGGCGGCACATTAATGATCCGTTGTAGCGCCAACGCATCTCGCGGATTGTTCAACAAATGCAAGTACGCCAGCAAGTCCTTGATCTCCTTTCGCTGATAGAACTCCTGGCCGTGTACCACTTGATAAGGGATTCGCAAGGATTGCAGAGCGTGTTCAAAACTGCGGGAAAACGCATTGACGCGGTAGAAGATCGCAAAATCGCTGGCGCGGCGTGAACTTTCGTGGATCTGGTGCGCGATCGTCTCGGCAATGGAATTCGCTTCCTGTTGTTGCGTCGGATAGGCCACCAGCGAAACCGGGATCCCAGCATCATTGTCCGTAATCAAATCCTTGTGCTTTCGCCGCTGGTTGTTGACGATCAGCTGGTCGGCCACCTCGAGGATGGATTTGGTGCTGCGATAATTGTGCTCGAGCCTCACAACCAATACGTCAGGATAGTCGTGTTCAAAGTCCAGAATGTTTTTCAAACTGGCACCGCGCCAACCGTAAATCGACTGGTCCGGATCACCGGTCACCGCCAGGTTTGGGTGATCCTGACATAATCCCTTGAGAATTAGATATTGCGCATTGTTTGTGTCCTGGTACTCGTCTACCAGCACATACCGGTACCGCTCGTCCAAGGTCTCTCGCAAGTCGGGGTTCTCGCGCAACAACTGAACCACGTAAAACAGCAGATCGTCGAAATCCATCGCGTTTGCATCGCGGAGCATTTCTTGATAAGTCGGATAGATTCGCGCCGCGATTTTCTGAAGATGACTGGATGCATATTGTTCGTACGTGTCCGGGGCGATCGCGTCCGATTTGGCCTGGCTGATCTGATTCAAAATTTGATCCGGCGAATGATGCGACAGACCAATGTCCAGATCGTCGATGGCTTGCTTCAGCAATTTGCGACTGTCACCGGTGTCGTAAATTGTGAAGTTCTCGTCCAGGCCGATCATCGGGGCGTGGACCCGCAGCAATCGGGAACAAAACCGGTGAAACGTACCAGTCCAGGCATGGTGCTCATCCACCAGGTCGTCCAGCCGGCTCCGCATTTCATCGGCAGCTTTATTCGTAAACGTCATCGCAGCAATCTGGTGCGACGGTATACCCTGGGCAATCATGTAGGCCATGCGGTGCACCAGGACGCGCGTTTTCCCGCTGCCGGGTCCAGCCAGAATCAACAGCGGTCCCTCGATATGTGACGCTGCCTCGCGCTGACTTTCGTTCAGCGAATCGAGGATCGATTCCGGCGATAGGGGGTCATGTATCATGAGGGGTCGTGTATCATTAAACGCGACGATGGTTGCTAGCTTGGATTGAGGTTCAAAAATTTGGCCTGGAATGACCAGCCGATTCGCCAGAAATTGGCGCCATTTGAGTCAATCTA
The DNA here is from genome assembly GCA_041599835.1 of Pirellulaceae bacterium. Lineage (GTDB taxonomy): Bacteria > Planctomycetota > Planctomycetia > Pirellulales > Pirellulaceae > CAJQPP01. Next base: position 2,072 of record JBFILF010000447.1, on the reverse strand, counting down.
ATTGACACGATTGGTCACTGGGCAGCAGATATTGGACTAGGGGTCTGCGACAGATTAGGTAATTGTTATATTGACCCCGAACTCGAACAAGGGACAACCGTTAAATGACGCTTCGAATGCACGCGTCATTTGTGCGATTCACTTTTTTGAGCAAGGGAGGGACCCCCATGTCACGTACACGAGTACCGTTGAGTTCGAGCGAGGAACACGCACGCGACATGCGTGAAAAACTGGAACTGAGCACCGCCGAAATCGGCTTGACAGTTCGCACCACCAATTGCCTGGAGGAAAAAGGCATCTTTACGGTCAAAGACCTGCTAAACACAACTCGCGCGGATTTGCTGAGCATTTCTAATTTCGGTGAAAAGACGCTGGAGGAAGTCTATCAGGCGTTGGAATCGATCGGTTTCTATCGCCCGGGCCAAGACAACAAACCGCGTTAACTGTCAGCTGCGATTATTTGACTGGGCCGCCGTTTTCGACCGCTATCCCAACGGGACGCGCGCCGCATCGACACTTCGTCGCGATTACCTGCCGCCGCAGAGACGCCGCTGGCGTTGCGGTTAACAATTTGCCGTCCCCTGCGGGGCTCGAGTACCGGCGTAACCAGCTCGGGCCATTGACGATTGGGCTAAATTGTTGATCAATTAAGGCCTTCGACTTACTGTGTCCAAAATTGGTCCAACGTCAAATCAACGAGAGCCCGATGCCATTGACTCCCGAACGTGTAAACGAATTACGTCATCAATTTCCCGCCCTGTCGAAGGTGCACAGCAACGGCCAGCCGGTGGTGTTCTTGGATGGTCCCGCCGGTACGCAGGTGCATCAAAGCGTTATCGATGCCATGACGCGGTACCTGGTCCAGTGCAACGCCAACAAATGCGGCGTTTTCGAAACCAGCGTCAATAGCGATCGCTGGATGAATGACGCCCATCGCGCGATGGCCGAATTCGTTGGCGGCGACGATCCGGGCGAAATCGTGTTCGGCCAAAATATGACGTCGCTCACATTTGCTTTGGCGCGCTCCCTGTCAAAAACTTGGAATCGCGGCGATGAAGTTGTGGTAACGCGATTGGATCACGACGCAAATATCACGCCTTGGGTCACTGCCGCGAATGACGTGGGCGTCACCGTAAAATACGTTGACTTTGATCCGCAGAAAGAGTGCCAATTGGATCTCGACCAGTTGCAATCGTACTTGGGGCCGCGGACCCGTCTGGTGGCAGTGGGTTGTGCCTCGAACGCGACTGGCGGCATCAATCCGGTCAAGCGTATCGGCCAGATGGCTCACGATTGTGGATCGCTCGTTTTCTTGGATGCCGTGCACTACGCTCCACATGGGCTGATCGACGTCACCGATTGGAACTGCGATTTTCTGGCATGCTCGGCCTACAAATTTTTTGGGCCGCACCTGGGAATCCTGTGGGGCCGCCGCGAATTATTGGAATCGTTGTTCGCATATCAGGTGCGCCCTGCGCCGTCTACGATTCCGGACAAGTGGATGACGGGAACGCAAAGTCATGAATCCATTGCTGGCGGCATGGCGTGTGTTGATTATCTGGCCGACCTGGGCCGACAACTGGCTGGGCAGCCGAACCTCAGCCGAAGAGACGCGCTGCGGTCGGCTTACGGTGAGATCGGCCCGTACGAAAAGCAACTTGCAGTTGCCATGCTGCAGGGACTTGCTGATATCGACGGGATCGCAATTCATGGCGTTTCCCATGTTGAAAAGATTGACGAGCGATTCTCCACCTTTTCCGTTACTCACCGGTCGATTTCCACGCGACAACTCGCACGACAATTAGCGGATGAGGGGATATACGTTTGGGACGGTAACTACTATGCCCTGCAATTCACCGAGCATTTGGGACTGGAACCGGAAGGCATGGTGCGTATCGGCCTTGTGCACTACAACACCCAGCAAGAAGTCCAGCGGCTGTTGGAGGCGGTTGAGCGTTCCGTTCGTCAGCCCATGGCGACATAAATTTGGCACCAAAACAGAGCCCCGAGCGTGAGGGAGGGTGGAAACAGATATCGCGCACAACCAGAGCCCCGACCGTGAGGGAGGGCCG
>JBFILF010000446.1:0-4670 GCA_041599835.1 Pirellulaceae bacterium | reverse complement strand
ATTCCGGATCAAGTTTCCTCGACCTGCGTGATCACGGATACCCAAGTTGGCAAGATATACGCAGAACCAGTATTGCAGCAATTGGATTCTCACCGCCCCTCGATTTTTTACATACCACCGGGCGAACAATCGAAATCGTTCGACCAGTATTGTCGCATTATAGGTGAGTTGTTCGAAGCTGGCGCGGATCGCGATACGCTGGTCATCGCGTTAGGTGGAGGCGTTGTCGGCGACTTGGCCGGGTTTGTGGCGGCCACCTATTTTCGCGGCGTCAATTTGCTGCAAATACCCACTACATTGTTAGCTCAAGTCGATAGCAGTGTCGGGGGCAAGGTCGGCATCAACATGCCTCAGGCCAAAAACAGCGTCGGTGCATTCTGGCAGCCCTGCGCAGTCGTCGTGGATCCCGATGTATTGCAAACATTGGACGACGAAAACTATTCGGCTGGACTGGCCGAGGTCGTCAAATACGGATTGATCATGGACGCGGACTTTTTTGAGCTGCTCGAACAGAACACGGACGACATCAATGCCCGTGATCCTCAAATCTTGACCGTCATCATTCAGCGGTGTTGCCGATTGAAAGCGATGATCGTGCAGCGGGATGAACGGGACACGAGCGGCGATCGGTCCAAGCTCAATTACGGTCATACTTGCGGACACGCTATCGAAAGTTGTTTTGGCTACGGGCAGTATCTGCACGGACACGCCATCGGCATTGGGATGACGGTAGCCGCCCAACTTGCCAAATTGCTCGATCGCGTGGACGATTCGTTTATCGCGCGGCAAACCAACTTGCTAAAGAAACTGCACGTGCCGACCCGCCTGCCGGACGTGCGGCACGAAGAATTGTTGACGCTGATGCGTGGCGACAAAAAAACTGTCGACGGAAGCATTCGCTTCGTGTTGCCAACTCGACTGGGTCACGTGGAATTGGTAAGTTCAATTGACGAATCACTGATTCGACAGGCCATGCAACATTCCGTGTGATCCGTGTAAACGAGTGATGGAGAATCGTTTCCCGACGATCAAAACAGATGAACGCTGGCGCGACGCACGTTGATTTTCAGGATCCCGTCCATGCGGCACTTTGTTTGTCGATGGTCTCCGGCGTGGGACCGCGGAACTTTCGGGCTCTGATCGAAGCATTCGGAACTCCGGCGGCCGTATTGCAGGCGGCTCCGTCGCAGCTGCGTGAAGTCGATGGGATCGGCACGCAGTTGGCTCGATCGATCAGCCGCGCCACCGAACAGGTGGACGTTGCGGCGGAAATCGAGCGGTGCCGGCATCATCAGTTTCGACTGATTCCGCGTCACGACTCGTACTATCCGACGCGGCTCAACGAAATCGACGATGCGCCCGGCGTGTTGTATGCGTGTGGTGAACTGTTGTCGGCCGACGATTTGGCCATCGCCATCGTGGGCACGCGACATGCCACCCATTACGGGTTGCGGCAAGCTGAACGGTTGGCCCACGGGTTGGCGCTGGCTGGTTTCACGATTGTTTCCGGGTTGGCCCGGGGCATCGATGCCGCGGCGCACCGCGGCGCATTGGAGGCCGGCGGCCGAACCATCGCCGTGTTGGGCAGTGGTCTCTTGAATTTGTATCCACCGGAGCACGCAGAACTGGCGCAGCAAATTGCCGGTCAAGGCGCATTGCTTAGTGAATACCCCACGATGCAGTCGCCCAAAAGCGGAGCGTTTCCCCAACGCAATCGAATCATCACCGGACTCAGCCTCGGCCTGATCGTTGTGGAAGCTGCCGATCGTTCCGGGGCGTTTATCTCGGCCCGGCATGCCATGGAACAGGGCCGCGAAGTGTTTGCGGTTCCCGGTTCGATCGAAAGCCGCATGTCACGCGGCTGCCACCGGTTAATTCGCGATGGGGCGAAATTGGTCGAATCCATCAGCGACGTCATCGAAGAGTTAGGGCCGCTGGCGACACCGATGAAAATCGGCTCCGACGCCCAGCTGCGGCACCCGGCCGAAGTCACGCTCAACGAACAAGAACAGATAATCCTCAATGCGATCGAAACCGAAGCGACAGAAATCGATGCGATCGTCGACGCCACCGGGTTGCCCGTTCATCGCATCCTGGCGACTGTCAGCGTATTGGAAATGCGGCATCTAATCGAGCGGACCAGTGGCACGTCGATACGCCGCCGATGAATGATAGGACCATGATGCGTCGCCGGCCGGCAGGTGCCTAAACTTAGAACCATTGCCATGGATCAATTACTGCCCTGGATTCAAACAATCGATGATCGGCGAGACAACATGGTCCAGCTGGTCCAACGATTGTGCAACGTCAATTCCGGCACAATGAACCTGGATGGTATCCGGCAAGTATCGGAATTGCTGCAGGCCGAATACCGCGTGCTCGGCGGCGAAACACAAATTCGCGATATCGATCCGCTGGAGTCTGTTGACGACAAAGGCAAGCCCGTTATCCAGCAATTGGCACCCCTCATTCACATCACCAAGCGAACCGAGTGCCGGCCGCGGATTATCCTTTGCATCCACATGGACACGGTGTATGCTCCGGACCACCCATTCCAAACATGCCGCTGGCTGGACGAGCGCCGCTTGAACGGACCCGGCGTCGCCGACGCCAAAGGTGGCCTGGTGGTAATGCTGAACGCATTACGTGTCGTGGAAGAGTGTCCATGGGCCGACAAACTCGGGTGGGAAGTAATTATCAATCCGGACGAAGAACTGGGGTCACCCGGCAGCACCCGGTTCTTGCAGGAGCGTGCCCGTGAGGCCGATTGGGGTTTGCTGTTCGAACCGGCATACGCGGACGGGTCACTCGTCTCGTGGCGAAAAGGGGCGGGCAACTTTGATTTTGTCGTCCGGGGTCGTTCGGCCCATGCAGGGCGAGATTTCGGATCCGGCCGCAACGCGATTGCCGCCCTGGCACGTCTGCTGGTTGAGATTGACGAATGGAACACTGACCCGGCCGTCACGTTTAACATAGGTCGCATCAGCGGCGGCGGGCCGCTGAATGTCGTTCCCGACGTGGCCGTTGGACGCGTTAATGTGCGCGTGACGACTACCGAACAGCGGGACCGGGTGGAAAAACAATTCGCGGATCTGGTGGCCAAATTCAACCAGCGGGATGGCATCTCGGTCGAGTTTTCCGGGACATTTCGATCGGCTCCCAAACTAATCGACGAGCAAACGGCCCAGCTTCAGCGATTGATTGAGCGGTGTGGGCAGTTACTCGGCATCGACATTCAATGGCGGGGTACGGGCGGGGCCAGCGACGGCAACAAATTCGCCGCGGTCGGGCTGCCGAACATAGACACGCTGGGACCGGTCGGTGGAAATATTCACAGCGAACAGGAATTCCTGTTGGTCGACAGCCTGGTACCCCGAGCGAAATTGGCCGCGCTCGTGATGTTGAATTTGGCCGCAGAGGGCAGCCAAAGTTAATAGGGCGCGCCGTTGCGATTGTGAAAAGTACGGGGGCGCATAAAATGGGGTACTTTCCACATCAGGCGGTGATTCAAGCCGTGCTTTTTTTAATCCGACAAGGCCCCTCGAATGTCGACCACTGAATCCACGACCGGCCAGCTGGCCGCAGAATTGTTAAGGAATGACCCGCGCGTCAGCGAAGCAAAACGCCTGATACTCGAGGCGTTGCACGAGCATCGTTCGATGATCACCGGCGTTCGGCCAGCCGATCCGGCATTGGCAGCGGGCTACGCCAAACGGCTGTCTGAATTCGGCAGGATGCGGGGCGGCAATCTTTATTTCCCCTATTTGGCCAGTGGACTGGGCAATGGAGCGTTTGTCGAGTTGGCCGATGGCAGCATCAAGTTGGACTTCATCACGGGCATCGGCGTGCATGGCTTTGGACACAGTGATCCACGACTGGTCGAAGCAGGAATGAACGCCGCATTGTGCGATACTGTGATGCAAGGCAATCTGCAGCAAGGCACGATCAATGTCGATTTTGTGCAGATGTTACTGGACGTCGCCAACCAGTCTGGAGCAGATTTGGATCACTGCTTTTTGACCACCAGTGGTGCGATGGCCAATGAAAACGCCTTGAAGATTGCATTCCAGAAACATGCACCGGCCAGCCGCATTATCTCATTTGAGCAATGTTTCGCCGGCCGCACGTTGGCGCTGGCTCAAGTGACCGACAAAGCCAGTTACCGTCAAGGAATTCCCAAGACGATCGATGTGGACTTGATTCCATTTTTTGACCACGCCGATCCACAAGGCAGCACGCGTCGTAGCGTGCACGCCCTGCGGGCCCACGCCCAGCGGTTTCCCGGGCAACATGCCGCCTTGTGGCTGGAGTTGATCCAAGGCGAAGGTGGCTATTATCCGGGTGATCGCGATTTTTTCCGGGCGCTGATCGCCGAGGCAAAAAAACACAATATGGCGATTATCGCCGACGAGATTCAATCGTTCGCGCGAAGCACCAGGCCGTTTGCGTTTCAACATTTTTATATCGACAGCCTGCGGCACTAAAGAAGGCGCAAAGCTGCTCGGTCGGTTGTTCATTGCCCAGATATTGCAAGCAGTAACCGACAACCCAAACAATCCACGCCGGTATCTGTACATAGATGAATTTCAAGACTACGCCGAAGACAGCCGAGTCATGCACGATCTGTTCGAGCAAGCTAGGAAGAACGAACTGGGTATGGTTGTCGCGTT
>JBFILF010000445.1:0-4690 GCA_041599835.1 Pirellulaceae bacterium | reverse complement strand
CCACTCGACAAGACTGCAGGTATGAGACTGTAGGCTGTAGGATTAGAGACGACTTGCACCTCCTCCAGTCTCCGGACTCCAGACTTCAGCCTGTTTTCGGGGACGTAGCTCAACTGGGAGAGCGCCGCCCTTGCAAGGCGGAGGTTGTCGGTTCGATCCCGATCGTCTCCATTATGATCTGTGGCATTGGGGCAGCCGCGTACTACTTTTTTGAGCGCGATTGCCGAGCACGACTTGGGTGGACGATCAACATCGCTTTGGCCGCAACACTTTGGCCGCAACACCTAGGCCGCAACACTTTGGCCGCAACACCTAGGCCGGAAGTTTGTTCAGGGCGATTTTCGCCATCTCGTGGCCCTGCGCTGCTGCGGCTTCGTACCATTTTCTGGCGGCCGGCAGATCGGTAACGTCATTCAGTGCGTATTGCAGCGACATGCCAAACATGTATTGCGCGTCGGCGTGGCCTTGCTGGGCAGCTTTCTCATACCACGGCATGGCCAGAGCATAATCCTGCTTGGTGCCTAGTCCGAACGCGTAACAGGTTGCCAGCCCGTATTGGGCTTCGCGATGATTGAGTTCTGCCGCCTTTTGGTACCAGCCGACGGCACCGGCGGCGTCCGCCTCCATGCCGGACCCGTTGAGTTTCCGCCCCGCCATTTCGAACATCGCCTGGGGCTCGCCGGCGTTGGCGCGCTGTTGCAGTCGGGACGATTCGTCAGCAGAGAGCGGCTGTTCCGGCGGTGGCAGCAGTGTTTTGTTCAATGCCTCAATGGCCGAATGCTGGTCCTCGTACAGATCGATAATCTCGTCACAACGAACCAACCGCAGGACCTTCAAAATCTCCGGCGAGATCTCGCAAAGTGCCAGGGCAATTTCCTGCTGGTCGCATTTTTTCTTAAGCAGGATCAATTGTCCAATTGTCTCGGATGAAAGAAACGAGACGTCGTCGAGATTGATGAGCAGCTGCGAGATGCTGGCCGTTTCAACGACGAAATCCAGTTTGTTGCGGATTTGGGCCGCGGCGTCTTGATCCTGAAGATCCCGGTCTGCGAGGCGAATGATCAGTAGACCATCCTGGTGATGATGCGTGGTGGTGGACATGGTGGGCCCTTTTTGAAACAAGAAGAAAAGACGAATGGAGGAGAGTAGGGAAAGCGATGACGCAAGCGTGCATCGGGGAGGAGGCCTACATTGTAGTCAGCGCAGCGAATCCAGATCAATCGGTGATTTGGATGGCCAGCATCGACATGTCGTCCCTGGCATGGTGGGTGCCGCACCATGATTCAATGGTCAACATGGCTTGAGCCACGCTATTGTCGAGGGATTGCGAGACCGTTCCGATCAGTGATTCCAGCAAGCGGCGGTCCCCGAATTGCTCGTCGTCGACGTTTTGCGCTTCGGGCAAGCCATCGGAATAAATGCAAAGTCGATCGCCCACGGCGAGTTGAAGCGTGCGTTCGGCATATTCATGGTCTTGAACCCAGCCGATGGGAAAGCCCGTGTTCTCGATGAACTGTGGCTGTCCGTCCCCGGAAATCAAAATAATCGGCGGGTGGCCAGCGGAAACATATCGAAACACACTGGTCCGCGTGTCAAGCACACCGTACACGATCGTGAAATAGTTGCCGTCGAATTCTTCAATTGGGAATCGCCGGTTCAGTTCCGAGACGACGCGGCCGGGAGAACTCACGATCCGTTTTGACGTATCTTGGGCATCGGGTTGAACCAGCAAACCGTGCTGCGAGCTTTTCGGCGACAACAACTGGCTAATTGTTACGGACAGCAGCGCCGCGGCGACACCGTGCCCGCTGACGTCGGCCACATACATGCCGATGTGATGGCTGTCCAATTGAAACACGTTCAGGTTGTCACCGGCCAGTTCTTCGCAAGGTCGAAAACTCCAGGCGAACTTGGCCGACTTGGACTCCGGCAGTTTCTCGGGCAACAGTGACTGCTGTAGTCGGGCGGCCGCGGCCAGGTCCTTTTCCATGCGCTCGTTGGCCTGCTGCAGCGAACGGTTGCGCTCGTTGAGCGTGCGCTGCAGGGAGATGATGCGCTGACCGGCCCGCAGTCGCGCTCTCAGTTCGTTGCGATCAAACGGCTTGCTCAAAAAGTCATCGGCGCCGGCATCCAGGCCATTGACCAGGTCGGCCTTTTCCGAACGCGCGGTTAGCAAAATCACGTAAGCATATTGGCCGCGAACGTGTTCGCGAATTTTTTTCACGAGTTGCAGCCCGTTCATTTCGGGCATGTTCCAGTCGCTGATCACCAACTCGAAATCGCCAGATTGATAAAATTCCCAGGCCTGGCCGCCGTCACTGGCAGCCGTCACCTTCAATCCCCAGGAATCGAGATATTGTTCCAAAAGGTGTCGCGTGACACGTTCATCTTCCGCAACTAATACGTTCATATAAGACGGTCATAAAACGAGAGAGAAATGATGAGAAAGCTATCAGACGAAGAGAGAAACGAGCGGGGGGGCAGGAATCGGCCGGCGGGTTGGACAATCCGGTCAGGAGCCGCGGGATGCCATGATTTGCTGAATTTCTGATTGTACTGTCTCAATTTGGCCGCTCAACTGCTCGATCAGCGGCGCTGCTGTCGCACCTACATCAGAACCCTGAATTTCTTCCAATTGGATGGCCGTTTGGCAGGCCTCATCGGCAAAAAAATTCGATAGCATCCCATTCAGCCGGTGCGCCGTCTGGTTAAGTTCCTGGACATTGTTGGCTTGAGCCGCGGCGCGCAGCTCCGACTGTAGCGAACGACTTTCCTCGCAAAAGATCTCGAAGGCGTCCCGCAACAGTTCCAGGTCGCCGTCGAGGTTTTCCATCAGTTGTTGAGCGTCAACGATCGGCATCAGAGTACATCATTGGCGGTAGGTTGCTTTTTGCGATCTTGATCCGGCGATCACCGTTAAATCTTAGCAAATATCGGCCGGGGTATGCGGCCAGAAACAGCTGCGGTTGCCGGTATGGGTCAAACTGGCGTACTTGGGGGAACCGACGGATCCGTTATTCAATGGATTTCGCGTTTGATGAACGTTTTAACGCGATTAAATTGGAGGTTGGTATCCCTGCCGAGCGTTGCCCAATTTTTTGATTCAACGACTATTTTCCCTTTTGCACATGTTTCGCAAATCGAAAACTAAACAGGGATTTCCATTTGCCGAACACCCCTATACCGATCGGCCGTTGTTGTTAGTCAGTGGGATGGGGCGTTCGGGCACAACGATCCTGCGTAACTGTGTGGCCGCGCACTCCCAGATCGAGTGCCGAAATGCGGAAAGCAATTACATTCACGACTTGATGCGGGCCGCCTCGGAAAATGAGGAGAAGCCGAGCCGCATTCCGGCGCTGCCGGTGACGGCGGATGAATATTGGCAGTTGCACCAGCAGTTTATTTTGCATCTGCTGTGGCCCGTGGATCGCACAGAATTTGACCACCAGCCCGCGATGATCGCCACCTATTCCATGCTGGATCCACGGACGGCGATGGGACTGGCCAAGGCGTTTCCCAGCCTTACGATCTTTTACATCATTCGCAATGGCATCGAAGTGGTCTCTTCGTTTCAAGCGTTTGAGGCATTTCAGGATCTGCCGTTTGAACACGTGTGCAAGATTTGGTCGGTGCGGCGCGACATGCTGCATTTCGGCCGTGACAAGCCCGAGTTTCACTTGTTTCGCTACGAGTGGCTGCTGGAGCCGGAGCGATTTGAATCAGAGTTTCGCCAGGCGTTGGAGCGGTCCGGCTTGGGTTGGGAGCCGCAGTGTCTGGCCAGTTTGGCCAAGCGATATCATCCGACGACGTTTCCTGGTGAGTCCAGATTCGATGCTAGTGATTTGAGTCGACGCAGTCAGCGCTGGCGTTTTTGGAGCGCCGAGCAGCGGCGGGTTTTTGTCCAGGAGTGCCGGTGTTTGATGGACGAACTAGGATACCCGCTGCCCTGGCTGGACGGCGGCGGCCAGGCGGACGCGGATTAAAACCGCCAGATTTAACTTCGCCTGCTTGGTTAAACACTTCGCCTGCTTGGCTAAACAACGTGTCTTCGAAAGGGACAAGCCATGAGGGAATCGGGTGGGTTTTTTTACCCCTTGAGTCCCCGGGCCGAATCGTTATACTTTTGCTTCTCACGCTGCGTATCTTCCGCAGGGACGCTAACAAAAACCTTAATTTATTGGCGATCGCGGTACGGTTTTGGACGGTCCGGTTTGGTTGACCGGCAGCCCAAAAATCGCTAGAATTCGTGGTTCGCGTCAGGTTGATGGCGGCGCGCAAGCGGTAGTTAATAGTGAGGGTTGGCAGCACCCCTATTTTTCGGGAGTTTTTTGCGTTTGTCGGGAAGCAAGCGCGAACCGAAAAGTCGAGGTGCTCTCAACTGAGGGCTGTCGTCGCGAAGGGCGGCATTTGTTCTTTGGCAATTTGGTGAATTGAATTGATGGCATCTAGGATGGTACGCCGTTGGCGTATCATTCGATGAAACCACTCTTATGTAGCGCCGTGGATTTAGCTGGTTGGGCCGGTTTGGTCGCAAGATCGAGCGGGACTGGCGAGTTGAATCCGCAGTCCATTTGAGCAACAAGAATCGTTACAGTTGGATCGTTACAAGTATTCGATGCTCTGGCAGAGATGGGCAGGAGGTTTTGGCCTTTTGCTTTTCTGCCGCCTGCCTTTTGGCAGCGAGAGGGTT
>JBFILF010000444.1:0-4696 GCA_041599835.1 Pirellulaceae bacterium | reverse complement strand
GTCGAAGCGGCGGCGGTCGGTCGGATTCAATTGGTAGGCGTCAGCGATATGTCGATTCAATTGTTCACGGTGCGAGGTCACGCGGCGGCCTAATAGAATTTGTTCCACCGTGTTGAGCCGTCGAAACTCCCAGGGCTGGGCGAAGCGAGCCAGTTCCCCGTTGACCAGGTAATCATCGAGATACGTCTTGTGAATTTTGTTGGCCAGATACGGCGCAACGACCGCGTCAAAAAACTCAGGGTCTTTGCGTTGCAAGAAGAAATTCAGTTCGTGGCAAGCGTACTTGGTGTACAGCTGTTGCTTTTCTTCGTCAGTTTTTTGTGGCCAACTCATCAAAAAGCTGAATTCGCCCAGCTGCGCGTTGCCGGTCAAGGTAACGTAATAACGGTAAACATCGCCGAGATCGTCATAGTGTTGAAAACGAGCTGACTGAATGTCGGTCAATTCAAAGTCCTCGTCAGCGTTGAGCACCGAATATTCTTTGCGCTGGGCAAAATGCTGGTCGGGATCCAGCGCCAGCTCAGACGCCAGCCGCATGTCACGGTATTTCAGCCCGCGTTCCGGGAGTTCGACGTGTCGGGCCAGCGTCCAAGTCGGATCTTGCACGATGATGCGGACCAGTTGTTTGTCGCCCAGTTGGTCCCGGTCGATGGTCACGACGCCGTCTTCACCTGGCTCGAGGTTCAGTAGCGCAACGGTGCCCTTAGCCAGAAAATCTAAATTGGCAAAGTCACTGATCCCCTCGGCTTGACTTTGTTGCGCTTCGCTGCGACCGGCTTCGCTATCAGTAACGCCACCGACGCCGCCAAAATCGTCGCCGTCAGCCGCCACCTGCACGGTATTCTCCGTGGTGCGGAGGGCCCATGGATTGAGCAACAGCGACGGTCGCGTCAGCATGTTGCCGGGAAACTTCGCCGCGTAACGGCGGTCCAGAATGTAGCGGTATTCTTCACCGATTGCCCGGCCGGCAATGAAAGCGTTGGGACGAATACCGCGAACGACGGCCAGCGGTTCGATGTCGCGAATCCGGCTGGATTGGGCAAACGCGTCAAACCGCGGTTCGTATCGAGTGGCCAGCGCATGGACGCGGGCAAATTCGGTGTTGCCACCCAACTGCACTTTAATCGACGAATTGTCCGTCACGATCTGCTTAATGAACAGCGGTTGCTCGCCGCGCAACTCCAAGTCGCGATGCCGGCCCAGTACATATCCACTCAGCGTCTTCCCTTCGGAAACGCGAATCGTCACGAACCGGTTGTCGGGTTTGAGATAAAGTTGGTAGTCACCGGCGGCCAGCCCTTGAATGCTGAGCAGCCCCTCTTCGCGTTTGACTTTGTCGGTATGGTCCGCGACCCACTGCCGCCGTCGCACTTCCAGTAATGCCCACTCCTTGAGTCCGTTGGAGGCGGGGACGGCGTACGGGATGGCGATCGTTTGTCCCACCGAGGCGTGGATCGACCGGTAACCCGTTTGGCGATCTCCCGGCAGTGTCCAGGAAACCGTCTGTCCCTGGTTCATGCGAACGTCGAACCCGGTGATGTCACTCAGCAGGCCCAATTCGATCTGTCCGTTTTCGTCTGATTGCAGCGATACTTGAACTGGTCGAGTAAACAGTCGGTGCTTGAGCGTCAGCAAAACGGACTGGTTGGCTCGGGCCTCGCCCGTTTTGCCGCGGAGGGCCAGCCGATAGCCGTCGTCGATCCGCTTCAGGTGGGCCACATAAGTGGCTGGGGATTTGTCGATTTGGTTAACCGCGTAGGCTTGCTCCGTCGTCAGCGTCTGTTTTTCATTGAGACTGACGTTTTCAATTTGGCCGATCAGTGAAAAATCAATCTGGCTGAGTCGGGCAGGCACTTGGAAGGTGACGACGGTTTCAGTTGCTTCGTCAAGTTTGAGATCCGGGTACTCCTTGGTCGACGCCACGCCATCCAGATCGGTGGCCCGCACCATCAACTTAACGTCGCTGAGAATCTCCAGCGGTGCCGGAGCTTGCGCGACGATGAGCTGAGGCCGGATGATCAATTCAGCGGTCCCGCCGCGGATCAGCGATTCTCGGTCGACGTACATGCCGGCGCGCAACTCGTATTGCTCCGCCAAATGATCGAACGATGCCAGCGCACTCAGCGTGCCGTGTTCAATGATCACGGATTCCCGGCCCGGTTGGGTGGAAAACGGCACGTCGATCAGGCCTTGGTCGTTGGCCTGATATTGTCGACCGGCTATCCATAACGAAGCATCGTTGAGCGGTTGCTTGTGCTCGTCGAGAATCGTAAAGCGGTGTCCGGCGATCGTGGTTTCGACCAAATGGTGTAATCGGCCCTTGCGAATCAGCGCGCGGCTGCTTTTGCCGTTGCCGATAAAATCAACGACGAACACTCCGGGGTGATCGATCTGATCAAATGTAAACGTGCGCTCGACGCGGAGCTGGGGCAGATCGTCGTACTGGTATGACTGCTGCCAATTCGGAACCAGGCCATCCAAATTGACGTCGGTGTCGATCTCGCGACGAAATTGTTTGTAGTAATTCGTCGTGTTGATTTCGAAGACTTTGACGATCAGGTTTTTCACATTCTTGGTGGTCAGTTTGAGCACGACCGACTGATCCGTCTGGTGAAATTTCGGATTGGTCAAAGCGAAATCCAGGTCCACCCGTTTCATCAGCTGCTGGTATTCATCGGGCGACAGCATCGACGCCCATTGTTCGGTATCGCCCAGTCCGTTAACGATTTTGGTCTCGGCAAACCGGCGTTTCAGATAGCCATCGTTAACCAGCGGCAAAAACTCCTTGTAGTCGGCCAGGTCCTTCAAGAAGTGATGCAGGTAGTCGCGCACCAGCGGTTCATCTGTGATGATGGGACGAAGCCCCGTTTGCGGCTGATAATCGGCATTGAGATTCACCAGTTCGCCGCGGGATTTCATGTTGTCGATGACTTGGCGGTTGATATAGGCAACTTGTCGCGGCAATTCCAGGTAGCGGATAAAGCGTGATTTGTCGTAGACGCCATCGCCGCGATCAAAATCCAAGCGGCGAAAAAGGATGTTGGCTTTGAGCGAATTAAATGCGGGGCTCAAGTTTTCGGCAAATCCCCACAGGCGATCCAAGTATTGGCGATGCGCGTCACGGTCGGCCTGCAGATTGACGTCGTTGTCGGGCCCAAGCTTGCTCAGGTAAATATTGACGAATGGCTGTTCCAGCAGGAGCCGCGGTCTCAACCTGGCCAACTGATCCAGCTGGTCCAGCGTCATCCGCTGGTGAATGGTGTAACTGCCAAATGCCGGTGCGTTGCGGCTGTTGAGATCCTGGTGAATCAACTCGGGCAGATTGGGCAAGTCGGGGATTTGCAGCCGCTGCAATAAATGTCGCAGTTGGATCTCGTTGAGCCGCTGGGACGCGATTTTTTCCAGCGCCGCCATCTCGAATCCATCCGTATTGCGATGCTGGCTGGTGGCGCGGCGATAAAGGGCTGCGAAGCTGATTAAATTCTGATCGAGCCGGGTGGGCAAACCGCGTTGGGCCGCCGGGATTTGACGCTGGTGGTCAAATCGCAAATTCAGATGGCGCCGCAAATATTCCAATGTGTCGTCGGGCGTTTGATCATAATTTAACAGAGCCTGCCGGTGCCGGATCTCCTGCACCAGCTGCGTCTCGCCATGGCGGCGGACCCACGGCGTCAGCATCTGTTCGACTTTGTCCAGCTGCTCGGAATTCTGGTAGTGCAGACAATGGTAAAAGTAGTACGCTTCCGTTCCCGGCACGAGTTGCTGCAGCGCCTGCTCGCGATCGGCGGCCAGCGCGAATTGCTCGACGTAGTCGATATCCTGAGCAGAGGTGGACGACGCAAGAATGAATAGCAGGATCAACAAACAAGAGGTGAACAACGGTCGAAACATGGCAACGATCCTATGCAAATTAAAAGAAAGGCTTCGATGAACCTTGATGGCAATGCGCTCGACGACAACGCCCATGGTGTCGAATTGTAAACGGCACGGAAAAGCCAACTTACCGGACATTGACGGTAAAAAACCACGGCCCCTAGGAATCTGAGAATCATCGCCCGGGAAAGTTCTCATCCGGCATGTCGCGCGAATTTGACGAAACGGATTGCGGGAATGTTCCCGCCCATTCCGAATGGAATTGAAAAAACCGCGTATTTCGCCAAAATCAACCCCGTATACTCTACGTCGTCGACGGTTACCGGCAGCCATGCTCCCCAGAAATCTCGACAGTAATCCGCGGCCGCCCAGCATGACCTGGGAGGATTTAACCAATGGCGTTCCCACGATTATGGCCCTGGCTCGACTGTGCAGTGATCAGCTGGCAAAACCGGATTTACCGCTAACACCGATCGAACGGCTGAGCCCGGAGGCACAGGCCATCCTGGTGTGTGCCCGGCAAACCGGGTCAGTCAGTATTCGTGGCGACAAGAATGCATTCGAACCCGGTGAGCGCTTCCTGGCGATTTGCGTTGAGCAGGACGAAGGTCGCCGCGTAGAATTCCGGTGCCTCGGCGACCCGGAACAGACGATTCGATTTATGGAGGGTTTCCGCCAGCTTTGTTGTGCCGGGCTGGTGATGCATCAACTGATGAATGATTTTTCCTTGACCGCACGCGGTTTTGACGCGGCCAACCGGGTCGACGTGGACCGGGTCGAATCGCTTGTGCAACTTGGGCGTGACGCAGTTTAGCAGCCGCGT
>JBFILF010000443.1:0-4710 GCA_041599835.1 Pirellulaceae bacterium | reverse complement strand
GTCATGGGCCTTGCAGTTCGTGTGAAGCATGATCAATTGTCCGATCACATCGGATGTAATCATTGAAAAACCCTTCAGGTCCAAGAGAATCTGCTGGCACGGCGATTCGCAAACCAGCTCAAACAATCTGTCCGCAAAATTAGAGGTGCGGTCCCGCGCTTCGCTTTTCGGGCGTGCAATCTCCAACACAAGAACGTCTGCAAAGGATGACTGAGAAATGGTGATCATTCTTTCTCCATGGGCGAGCATTGAAGGTGGCAGGACCAAGATCGTCAAATACAGTGTACCTGAATACAGCGTCCAACACCGGCCATATTATGTGATGGGTGGTCGCGGGCACCGGGTCACCAAGACAGGGGACTGTTTTTTTGCGACCGGTTCACCAGCTAAGTCCATGATTGGCCGCAACGCTCGTCAGCTCGGGGCGTTTTTTCGCAGTTGGTCATCCGGGCGCGATCAACAAATAATTGTCGGCGATCACGTCCGCTATCGTGCCAGTTCGACATAGTCGGCAAAGGCGGCCATTGCATCAATCGGTTCAGTTGGCGGGCGGGAATTATGCATCAACACGCCGTACCGCAAACGCAGACTTTCGCCGGGACGCACCACCACCTTGCTCGCATCGCCTTTGCCAAAAGCTTGCCGGCCAAACGGGTTGGCGGCGATGAATCCATAGTCACGCGCATGCATCCAACTGCGGCGAAAATTCTCGGGATGACACATGATCGTCATGCCGATTCGCTGATCTTGCACAAACCCGCTGTAATCACACCACTCAGCGACAGTGCCCCAAATTTGTTCGCCGTTTTTTCGGCCTTGCGAATCAATCATCGTACCGCCCTCCTCGACACTGATAGCCGTGGCCACTCGGGTGCCCAGACCCATCTCTTCCTGATCACCAAAATAAAACTCAGCGTTGGAAGAAAATATCGAATCCCATAACAATAGGTAACCGGCGGGGCGGACCATAAACTCGATGCGGCATAGTTCTTGGCAAATGGCGGGTTTTTCAGCTCCGAAATATCGATTGCGGACCACAAATGAACACGTGTCTTTGTTAACGGACGGCTGTTTGACAAATTCAAGATGTCGGACATGGGCCTTGTTCCGCCAAAAATCTTCTCCGTGCAAGTCGCCAAACGCCAACCAGATTCCCGGATGCATATCGGCGTGATCGGTTCGATCCTCGCCCTCGACCGGCGGATGATTTCTGGAAACCTGAGCGCCGTTGGGCGCTTTGAGGTTGGCGAAATACGGACGGAAAATGTTTTTATCGTCGTAAACATAGGTCGCGACGGGTTGATCATCGACAGTGATGACGACTCGTTGTCCCGCCTGTCGAACGCCCAGCTTGGGCTCGTCGGCTGCTGTTTGGCAACACGCAGCCGGTGTTCCAAAAAAAATTAAACAGATGGCTGCCGGTAAAATCCGTCGCCAGTCGCGCAATTCGGTCATTGTCAACTCACGGGAATGGCCCAGTGTCCGCCTTCGCGATATTTGCCAGTCAAAAACTTGTTCGCCTCGTCATCGCCGACAAGCGTCTCGGTTTTGGGATCGACGTGCAGGCTGCGGTTTACTCGCAAAGCCGCGTTGGCCAAATGCACCAATGCCGTCGAATCATGACCGACGGCGATATCGGCCGCCGGCTTGCTGCCGCGGCGAATCGCTGCAAAAAAATCGGCTCGATGGTCCACGGCAACATCTGGCGGACGTTGGGGTTGCACGCTTTCGACTCGTTTATTCTGGTCGTCAAACAACTCCAATTTGCCGCGCTTGCTGACAAACATGCGGCCTCGCGTGCCGTAAAACTCAGTCCCCGAATCGCAGTTGAACGGATAGTTGCTCGACCAGAGCCGCATTTCGAAAATCAGTTGCCTCCGGTTTCCAATGGCGCCGTCACCCGGCCATTCAAACACGCAGGTGGCCGTGTCAGGAAACTGTTGATCGTCGTTAAAAAAGTACTTGCCCCCGATACTGCTGACCGTGGACGGCAATCCGTCGACGCCCAACCCCCATCGCGCGTAATCGATTTCGTGCGTGCCATCGTTTCCGATGTCACCGGTGCCAAAGTTGTACCACCAGTGCCAGTCGTAGTGAAAACGGTTGGACTGGAACGGCATCCAGGCGGCCGGCCCCACCCACAGATCGTAGTTGACATGACCCGGAGGCTTCGACGGTTGTGCGCGACCGATGTCTCGCCGCTTTTGCACGTTCCACGCCTTGGCGACCAACACGTCGCCGATCGCACCTTCGCGGAGCAATTGCACGGAATTGGCGATCAACGGATTGCTGCGGCTTTGCGTTCCGTGTTGGACGACGACGCTGTTGCGCCGCGCCGCCTCCACCAGCAAGCGTCCCTCTCGCAGGTTGTGGCTGCACGGCTTTTCCACATAAACGTGTTTGCCCGCCTGGCAAGCCATGATGGCGGCGGGCGCATGCCAATGGTCGGGTGTGGCGATGAAAACGGCATCCACGGATGGGTCGTCGAGGATACGACGAAAATCGTCAACCTTTTTTTTGGCGGCAGTCGCTTCCTGGAATTTCGCGCAGCGCTGTGCATCCGGATCGCAAGCGTAAGCAATCACCGCATGATCGGCGATATCGCGGGCCAGGCTGTTACCGCGCCCCCCGCAACCGATGAATCCCAAAACAATCTTGTCGGGAGAATTACCAGATGTTTCGGCAGGGACCACCGGCATGGTCGCCACAACACCGCTCATTGCGCCAGCCTGCTGAACAAACTCTCGGCGAGTCGGTTGAGACATCGAATAACTCCCGTCTCGAATAATGACGCGACAATATCAAGACACAAGCCAGACAAATCCGCCGATCATTGCGGCCACCGCAATCCACGATAACAAAAATCCAATGACAGAAGTAATCGAGGGCGCAGGAAATTCAAAATCGGTGTCCTTGAACCAGCTGTGCCGCTGGATGGGTTGCACGCCGCGCGGCAATTGGCATGGCGTTTCCACGATTTCACCAGGTTGAACGGGGGTTCGGATCAATGCGTGAAACTGCTCGACCGTCGTTTGATCCGGGGGATTCGTCATTCGGCAAACCGCCACACCCGCAATCACGGCCAGTGACAGATAGATCAGAATTTGCCACGGCTCATAAATCGCCGGTTTGCCGGCTTCGACCCAGACAAGGCCGAGGCTTGCCGTGGCCGGCCAACCCTCGACCCATTCGATAAACCAGGGCTGCGTCGTCATCCACCACGAGGCAAATCCAGTCAACGTACTGGCCCATGCGCCGGCGGCGTTATAACGTCTCCAAAACAAACCCAGCCAAAATGAAACGCCGAGCATTGGGGCGATTTTCAACCAGGTCTTCAGGCCATCGACGACATTGGGCATGGCGAACGCCGCCACAACGCCTCCGGCAACAATGGCGACCGATCCGATCCGGCCGACCCAAATGTAATGGCGATCGCTTTTAGCCGGCACGAGCGGCTTATACACGTTTTCAGTCAACAGCCCCGACGCCGACACCATGAATGAATCGCACGAGCTCATCACGCCTGCCAACAAAGCAGCCACAAATAATCCCAGCAGACCGGGCAAAAAATCCGGAAGAAACCGCGCCGCCATTTGACCATAGACCAGATCCGGATCGACATCGTCGGGGACCGTTCCTTGTTGGATGAACCAGGCCAGTGCTCCGATACCGGTCAGCGCCCAAGCCACCGTGCAAATGCGTTTGATCAGGTTGCCGACCACGAATCCGAATCGGCCGTCCATTTCCGTTCGACCCGCCGCGCATACGCCCATGATGAACGGCTGGGCCACAATGCCAGTCAGTGACAACACGGCGAACATCGAAATAAAGAACACGCCGATTTCGTCGGGAGCAACCAGCGACATCAGTTGAGGATCGGCAATCGTGTCGCGAATGCCAGCTATGCCGCCAACCGCGCCCAGAACGAACGGCAACAACATGAACGAGAAGATGACGGTCAAGATTCCCTGGACGTAGTCGGTCACGATGGCGGCTCGCAGTCCTCCGGCGGCACCATACAAAACGAATAATATGGCGATGAGGGGAATGGCCACGTTCGTGGCCACCGCTCCTCCGGTTCCAGCGTCGATCAGTGCCGCTGAGCCTTTGAGCATCAATCCAATTTTGACTGCCAGTCCAGCGATTCCCACAACGGCAAACAATACGGCCACGCTTGGCCCGAATCGCAGCCGGTAAACGTCGGCCGTGGTAACCGCTCGAAAGCGCCTGAAGATTGGCGCAATCAACCAGTAAAACGGCGTGTTGAAAAGCCACAGCCATTGATACCAAATCCCGGACAAGCCATTACGAAATGTCCCCGATGCGACAATCACCGCTTGATCCGATGCGGTGCCGGTTCCAAAGGCATGCATCATCATCATGCTTTTGCCAAACCGCCGCGGCATGAAGTAATCGGACAATCCCTTCACTTGTTTGCCCATCAACATGCCGACGGCCGTCACGCCGAACAAGTACACCAGCACAACACAGGCATCGACTGGGTGCAGACCTAGCATTCGCACTAACCTTCGTTTGTACGGTTTTGAAAGGCCTCGATAATCGCGGAGTTGTCTGCGTCACCCAGACCCTGGTGTTCCGCGCGTTCTAGCAACGTGCGGTGCACCTCGCTTAACGGTGTTGCTGCTCCGACCCGCCTGGCTTCGGCCAGGATCAATCGCACGTCCTTTAGGTGTTGCGACAGCTTCGCCT
>JBFILF010000442.1:0-4743 GCA_041599835.1 Pirellulaceae bacterium | reverse complement strand
CTGCAGGCTGGGCTAGGTAAACTGCCGGGCCGTTGGCCCTGACATTTCTTAACGCCCGATGAGTGTGGATCTTCGATTAGCAACACCGCAATGAAAGGACCAAAGGTCCGATCGTTTGACTAGCCCGGCCCGCAGGGACGGGTATCGATCTAGAAACAAGCGCCAGGGCCAACGGCCCGGCCATTTTAGACTTGCGACGTACATGTCGGGCCGTTGGGCCCTGAACGTTCGCGGCGTTCACCGGCGTCAAATTAACTCACTTACCGTTCAGTCGTGTCGATTTTCACGGAGGCCGTCATTCCCAACTGTAATCCAACCGGTTTTTCCTCGAGCACAATCGTGACGGGATAATGCCTCACGTCATCGCGCCGTTGCCATGACCCGGGTGCGGCATACGTCTTGATCTCGCCGACCTTGCCGGCAAAGGACTGATCGGGAAAGGCGTCGATCGTGATGACCGCCGCTTGACCTTGTCGCACACGCGTGACCTGAGACTCGGGAATCATCACGGCAACGTGCAGTTGATCCATGTCGGGCAACCGGGCAATCGTCTGTCGATGACGAATGATGGTACCAGGCTTCACTCGAATTGCACTGCCGCCGTCGCGGTTTTGAACCTGGGCGAAAGAAACCCTGCCCTTCTGGGGCGCGATGATCCGGCAATATTTGATTTGCTGCTGGATCTTGTCCTGTTTTTCCTGTTGCAGCTTGAGTGCTTCCCGCGCCATTTCCAATTTGGCGTGGGCCTGGGATGTTTGCAGGCGAAAGTTGTTTTCGATCTGAATCATCTCGGTTTCCGCCGCCAGTTTTGTCCGCCGCGCCTCGGCGACTCGAGTTTCACGTTCGGGTCCTTGCAGAAACTTGAGGTGCGCTTCGGCTATGGTGACTGCTGAATCCGCCGCGGCGATTTCCAGTTTGAACTCCTGCTCCTGTTCCGCCGTTGGATTGCCTGATTGCTTCAGGGCCTGCAGCCGCTGTGCGACCAGATCGCGCGTTTGTTTGGCGACATCGAGTTCGCTGTTGGCCTTGGTGATTTCCAATTCCAGTTGGCTTAGTTGCCGTTGTTCATGTTTATTGGCCAGATCGAGTTCCAGTTTGGCCAGTTTGACCTGTGCCTCAAACTCCGCTTCGAGCGATGCCAGTTCGGATTCTGCCGTAACTAAATCCGACTTGGCATGGAGCATTGCGATGGATTGCTCGGCCAAGTCTTTTTGCAGCTGCGCATCGTCCAGGGCGACAACCAGATCGCCCGGCTTGACAACCGTTCCCTCGGGCACAATGTGGATAATGGCCAGCGAAATGCCTGTTTGATTGCGTAGCGCAATGTTCGATTGAGATACAACTTTGCCAGCGACTTGAATTTTGTCTTGACCACCGGAAGCATCTTGCGGGGCGTGATCGCCGACCGCAGTCGGAAGCAATGCGCGAAAAAACACGACGCACACGATCAATGCGTGGTTCATCGCAATTCTCCGTTTACTGTTGAAAAAATCCCAACGAATTTTAGCGGAGGCGGCTGGCGGCGGGGGCCGCCAGTTACCGAGATTAGAAATTTAACCCTGGCTTTCCCGAAACGGGTCACGATATTTCCCAGTTGCCGACGAATAAGCGGATATGAACGACCACAATACTCATGAATCGCCGATCCCAAAATTAAAACCGTCGGAACTGGTGCGGCCTGAAACGGCCACCAAGGCCGGCATTGGTTTTGGCTGCGCGCTGGCGATTGCCATGTCATGGACGGCCAACCAGAGCATCGGTTGGGCCGTGATTCACGGCATCCTCAGCTGGATCTACGTCATCTACTATTTGCTGACCAATAGTGATTGGACGTGGTTCTAGACCTGTCCACGTGCGCGGCGAAATGTAAGGCCACAGATGCCGAGCGGGGCGACCGAATAAACCAATTGCGGCCTAACACGGTCGTCTTCGCCATTGACCGGGGCAATTCGTGCGGCGGCAACTAATCGAACGAGTTCGGCGATTCATGAGCGGCCATGTAACACCGGGCTAAAATCTCCTGAATCGTCTTGGGCGGGACGGGTTTGACCAGATGCAAGTCAAATCCGGCGGCCCGGGCACGTTGTCGATCGATCGGTTGGCCATATCCGGTGACGGCAATGATCGTGGTCTGTCGAAATTCTTGACGGCACCGCAACTGTTTGGTTACTTCGTAACCATTCATTCCCGGTAATCCAATGTCGAGCAAGATCACATGGGGGTGTCGTTCTGTTGCCTTTTCACATGCGGCCTGGCCGTCGTGCGCCATTTGCACGTCGTGCCCATCGAGGCGAAGAAGCTCACACATCATTTCTGCCGCATCCAGATTGTCATCGACCACCAGAATCCGCAGCCCGCCAGTTGTCGGCTCTAGATTGGGGACGGGCGGTCGCGGCGTGTCGTCGTGTCGTTTTACCACGTGCGAAACGGGCAGTCGCACAACAAACTCGCTGCCCTGTCCGAGTCCGTCACTATGGGCCAAAACCACGCCCCCGTGCATTTCTGTCAAACGGCGAACCAAGGTGAGGCCGATGCCCAGCCCGCCATTTGAACTTTCCAATGAGCTTTCCACCTGTCGAAACAGGTCGAAAATGTGAGCTTGCTCGGAAGGTTCCATACCAATGCCGTCATCGCGAACGCGAACGCACAGCGTATTGCTTTCCATTTCGCATTGCAGCCAAATGTGTCCTCCCTTGTTCGTGTATTTGGCCGCGTTGGTTAGCAGGTTTGCCAAGACCTGGGCAATTCGAACTTCATCGACTTCCAGCCAGACTTCGTCATCCGGAAAATTTACCACGAGTTCGTGGCGGCGTTGCTCGATGATGGAATGACTCGTCTCCAGGGCTCGTTGAACAATGTCGGTGAACCGAACGCGGCGTTTTTGCAGTGCGATCTTTCCGCGCATGACTCGGGACACGTCCAGCAAATCGTCGACCAGTCGCACCAAGTGTTCAACTTGCCGTTCCATGGTCGCGATGGCCTTGTTGGCAAGTCGTGCATCGGCCTTGGAGTTCTGCAATATTTCTAGCGCGTTGCGGATGGGCGCCAAAGGATTGCGCAGCTCATGTGCGAGCGTCGCGAGGAACTCGTCCTTACGGCGATCTGATTTTCGCACCGACGCGTAGACACGTGCATTTTCAATTGCAATGGCCATCCTTTGTCCGAGCCTTTCCGCAAAGGAGATGTCCCGCTCGATGTAAACTCGTCCCGAGTCGGAATGGATCAGCCACAGGACGCCGATAATTCGATCTCGGATGGCAAGCGGTGCGCAAATGACCGACTGTGGATTGAGCGCCGCCACGATCTCGCAGATGGCCGGATTGACGGTGCCAAACAGCTCTTTTGGATCGACAATTTCTGTGATCAGTCGGGGTTGCCGTTGTTGCAACACGTCGGCGACGAGGGGCCCGGACTGGTGCGAACCGGAAACGAGCGCCGTTAATTGCTGCAAGCGGGAATTACATTGTGGGTTCACATGTGAGGCAACGACCTGCCTGGGCCATACTTCGTGATTGAACAAATCGACCAGGGACCAATCGGCAAAAAAAGGTATGGGCATGCGAGCGAGTTCAGCGGTCGTTTCCTCGTAATCTTCCATCGCGATCAATAGGGCGGTGGATGTCGCTTGTGAAAGAAATTGTTCTTTCGCTTCGCGCTCTACCAATTCCGCTTTGATCTGCACTTTTTGCATGCGGTCTTGTTGGATCTGGTAGACGCGGGTGATCGCCGTGGGAAGTTGTTCGACATACGCCCGCCCGGCATGCTTGGGCACATAATCGTCGACACCCAATTTGAGCGCCTCGACCGCCAACAGCTCGTTTCCGACCCCGGTCAGCAAGACAAACGGCAATTGGATTCGCTGGTCCTGAAGCTGCCGATACAGATCCAGCCCCGAACTTCCCGGCAAACCATAATCGGACACAATCAAGTCGAATTGATCGGCGTTGGCGGCCAGCAAACTCAACGCCGCTTCGGCGCGTTTGCAATCGGTGATCCGGGTGGTTATCTCACTCTTCCGAAACGCGCGGTGAAACACCGTTCGATCATGCGGATTGTCTTCAACCAGCAGGATGCGAATGGGTTCGGAGACGTCGGCATCGTTCATCGCGTCATTCCGGAAGCTCGGTCAATTCCCAAAAAATATTGGTCGTCTTTAGAGCGTTACTGAAATTGTCAAAGCCCACCGGTTTGCGAATAAAAGCATTGGCTCCCAATTCGTAACTCTTGACGCGATCTTCCTCCAAATCGGAAGTCGTCAGAATAACCACCGGCAACCGCCGCAGATTTTTGTCAGCCCGGATGTGTTTCAATACGGTGAGACCGTCCATCTTGGGCATGTTGACATCCAGCAGAAGGATCCCGGCACGGGGCGCAGAGTCCGGCTCGCTGTATTTTCCCTGATGCCGCAGGTAATCCAGACATTCCTCGCCGTCTTTTACCACTTGCAGTGGATTCTTTATGTGGTGCTGCTTCCATGCGCGTTTGGCCGCGACAATATCGTGCTTGTTGTCCTCTGCCATCAGCACAACATACGGTTTTGTGGTCATGATCCTGTTCCTGCTGGTTCCGCCGGCAGCTTGATCAAGAAAGTTGAGCCAGTACCGGCTTGAGATTGGAGTTGTAGGGAACCGCCGAGTTTTGAAACCGCCTTCTTGACGATGGCCAAACCAATTCCCGTTCCTTCGTACTCTTCACTGTCATGCAACCGCTGAAAAACGCGGAAGATCTGCTCGTGATGCCGCG
>JBFILF010000441.1:0-4760 GCA_041599835.1 Pirellulaceae bacterium | reverse complement strand
CGAGATCAAGCTTCCCAAGCGCGGCAAATCGGGATGCCGCTTGACTAGCCCTACAAGCGTTGCATTAGCGCGAATCCAGGGCTTGCATAATCTCTAATTGCACTTGCTGGTCGACTTCGATCGGCTGGCGGCGTTGCAATGCGATTAAGGCGGTTGGCGATCCGATTTGCCCTAAGGCCCATGCGCACGCGCCCCGGACGAGACTCTCCTCGTCGTCCAGGCCCGCACTTAACGGTTCCGCCGCCGGTTCGAATCGTTGATTGCCAAGCACAATGGCCGCATTTCGCAAGATGCCGCGACGTTTGGATCTCCATAGTGGCGTTCGTCGAAAACGGGCACGAAATTCGCTTTCACTCAGATAAAACAACTCGCACAAATCAATGGGGTTGCTTTCGGTTTGCGGATGCAATGTCTGCTGTCGCGTTTCAGGCGCTCGATGGTTCCATGGGCAGACGTCCTGACACACGTCGCAACCAAAAACCCAATCGCCCATCCCGCGGCGCAGATCGTGTGGAATCGGCCCGCGCGATTCGATCGTCAAATAGCTGATGCAGCGGGTGGCGTCCAGCAAATTCGGCTGCACGAACGCGTCGGTCGGGCAGGCATCCAGGCACGCCCGGCACGTACCGCAATGATCAGCGGTATGCGGGGCATCAAACGACAGTAACTGATCCGTCAGCAAGGCTGCCAGAAAAAACCAGCTTCCTAGCTGTTTGTTCAGCAGCAACGTGTTCTTCCCTTGCCACCCCAGACCGGCCAGTTGGGCGAATTCTCGTTCCAACAGCGGCGCGGTGTCGACAACCCCCCGAACCCGGGCCTGCGGCGCGTGCTGCAACAGATATCGTTTCAGCTGAGACAGCTTTTCATGAATTAAATCGTGATAATCCGATTCGCCCCACGCGTATTTCGACACCAGCCCTTGGCCGCCGG
The DNA here is from genome assembly GCA_041599835.1 of Pirellulaceae bacterium. GTDB lineage: Bacteria > Planctomycetota > Planctomycetia > Pirellulales > Pirellulaceae > CAJQPP01. The sequence continues at coordinate 3,830 of JBFILF010000441.1, read as the reverse complement.
CGGGAGGCCGTTGCACGACCGATCGGTAATTCAAGCCAAGCATCACGATGCTGCGGACGCCGTCCAAGATACTTTCCGGATGCCGATAAGCCGGCTGGCGGTCCTGAAAATATGACATCTCGCCGGCGTAACCGGCATCCAACCACCGCTCCAAGTTGTTAAAGCCGGCAGGTGCTACGGCCGGACAAACCCCGCACAACTCGAATCCGAGCTCGGCAGCGACCTTTTTTAACGAATTTGTCAATTCTGCGGCGGAGGCGGGCATGCGAAAAATTCAATTCCCAGGGCGTCCGAGCTTTTAGCGTATTTGAATCGGGCGGCCGTCTGTTTACCGTGGAATCAAGGACTAATCGATTCACGAATCAAACTGAAGGGTCAGCTATGAAACGTATTCTAAGTATTGTCGCTGTGGCCGTCGCATGCGCGGCCTTTTCGTTAGATCCAGGAAATGTGCAAGCCCAGGACCTGGACGGACTGAAGTTCGGCTATGGTTTCGGCGTCGGACGTGACTTGGCCCGCGATGGTCAGTTTCGTGGTGGACATTTCCGTTTCCGCGGGCGCGGATTCCATGGCGTTTCGGGTATCCACCAACGCATCGAACAGCCGCCATATTTCGCATTGTTTCCACCGGTCTATTACAGTTCCGAAATTGTGCGCCGACCAATGGGAGTCAGCCCGTTTGCCGCGCCTCCAGGTATTGTCCCAGTGGAAATGACAGCGCCGCAATCGGTAACCATCATCAACCCATACGTGCCTCGTAATACCAATCCGGCAAGCGAGGCTACCGAAAATGAGTCGTCCACAGACGTCAAAAACATTGACGATGCGAACAAGATAAAGACCTAACGACCTGTTCGAATCGGTGCGGCAGCAGCTGCAATCCCGATCAATGGAGGCAAGTCCTTTCGCCTATCGTGAATCAGCTGGCATCCGTTCCAGCGGAAGTCAAAATAGAAAAATACGTCGCGATTTTGTCACTGGGGCAGACAAGATCGCCACAGGGCACACCCTTTTGGGTGTTGCCCTTTTTTTTTGGGCGTGACTTGAGAACCGACACGATTGCTATCAGTAACTGTTTACAGAAATTTTGAGATTTTTTCTAAACTGTAACAATCTGCCTTGAACACCGGTTGATAAACGCTATTCTGCCCGCCCCCGATCAGCATATTTCTGTGCGTCGTTCCCCGCACCACGCCGGAAACAAATCGATGACCGAGATAATACTCCGGCGTGCATGAGGAATCTAAGCCGATGGATCGACGCATTCAGTGGATAATTTGTAGCCTGTTAATCGTTGGTCTTACCGGGTGTTGCAATTGCCGCCGCGGTTTGGGCCTGTTTGGCAACATCAACTCCGCACGAATCGCCTCGCCCGGCACCGGGAATATTCAGTCTCCCCAGTTGGCGCAAGTTCCGTACTATAACTCTGGATCGACCGCTGGCGGACAACAAAACTCTGCGGTACCGCAGTCGACCAACGTTCAAAACGGCTGGCGGCCGGCCGGCGCGCAACCGGCCAATGCATCGAATCCGTATACGTACAATCCCACCAGTTTCAGCGTGCCGGCTGCATCGCCGCTCAACACAATCCCGGCTGGAAACCTGGTAACTGCCACCAGCACATCGACATTGCGGCAAGCCAATTTGCCGGTCCAGCCAAATCCGCCGACGCGGATTGCGGCACCTCCGTCCAATACAAACGGTGCGCCGCCTCAACCGCTATCCGGAGGCGGCATGCCGCTAACCGATGCGACACGTATCGCTTCTCAGCAAAGCGGCAACGGGCCTGATGCCGGCATTTTCAATCGGACTTGGGAGTATATTGCGCGACCATCGACCCCGCAGAATTTTGCTCCTCAATATCAGGCACCGCCTCCCACCCAACAGAACTATGGCAACTATGTGATGGCGACATCCTCAACCATGCCTCAGTTTTCTGGACCGCGCTTCGGCCAGGGATCGCCGGCCAATTATTCAAATTATTCGGGCCCGGTGGCGGACGGTTGGCGGCAGCGCGAAACCTTCAATGGGGTCCCTCGCTAAGTTGCTGAAACCAATTCGACGCGCATGTTACTTACCGGCCTTTTAACGCAGTCCGGACGCCGCGCCACCGGCTCGAGCTGGCAATCCGCCGTCGACAAGATCATTCAGTTGGAATCGGAATACACGGACCTCGATGACCAGCAATTGCGTAAAGCTGGATTGTCGTTGCGTTACGAGGTTCTCAGCGGACAGCCGCTGGAAAAAATTTTGGTTCGCTCATTCGCGCTGGTTCGCGAAGCGGCATGGCGAAAAACGGGCATGCGGCATTACCCCGTGCAGCTTCTTGGAGGCGTCGCCATGCATTACGGTTCGATCGCTGTGATGCAAACGGGTGAAGGAAAAACACTCACGGCGACTTTGCCACTTTATGTTGCGGCACTATCGGGCGAGGGCGCCCATCTGGCCACCGCCAACGACTATCTGGCCGGCCGCGACGCAAAGCTCATGAGCCCAATTTTTAACGCACTCGGGTTGAGCGTGGGTGTCGTGGTGGCAGCAACTGATCGGCCGCAGCGCCAACGCAGCTATCGGGCCGACATTACGTATTCCACCGCCAAAGAAATTGGGTTTGATTTTCTGCGAGACCGCCTGCTGATCCGGCGCCTCGACGACGGCGGCGTCGAGTTTTCATCAGTTCGCGAAGAACATGCCGCCGGACCGTCGCCAGTGCAAAGGGCGATGAATTTTATGCTTGTCGATGAAGCGGACAGCATCTTGATTGACGAAGCCCGGACGCCGCTGATCATCAGTTCCATTCCGGACCTGTCTCGTGAAATGCAGCGGTTGTATCGCTGGGCCGCAGATTCCATTTCGCAATTTCGAGAAGCGAAGCATTATCGATACGACGAAGCCAAACGCGAAGTGCAACTTACTTCGGCAGGCCGCACGCTGGCTCGCAAGTTGCCCAAGCCCGATGATTTGGCGTGTACCGCCATGCAGGACATTTATGACCAATTGGAATTGGCTCTGCTGGTTCAACACCAGTTTGTCCGTGACCGGCATTACGTTATCCGCGACGGTGAGGTGGTGATCGTCGACGAGTTTACTGGTCGGATGGCCGAAGGTCGCAAATGGCGAGCGGGACTGCATCAGGCCATTGAAGCACGCGAAAACCTAGAAGTCAGCTGTGAAACCGCCGAGGCGGCGCGGATCACGATCCAAGATTTGTTCCTGCGTTACCGGCGGCTTGCCGGCATGACCGGAACCGTTGCCAACAGCGGCCGCGAATTGAAAAAAATCTACCAGACTCCGGTCGTCCGCGTTCCGACCAACCGGCCGGCGCAAAGGCAACAATACGATGATCGCGTTTTTGACAGTGAAATTTCGAAGTGGAATGCGATCGTGGCCGAAGTAATGGAAATTCGAAACCAGCAGCGGCCGGTCCTCATCGGCACCCGGTCGATTGACAAGTCGGAACATCTTTCGCAATTGCTTCGCGAAAAAAACATCCCGCACGCCGTACTCAACGCCCGAAACCTGGAGCGCGAAGCGGCTATCGTCGCCGAAGCAGGCCGGGCGGGCCAGGTCACCGTGGCCACGAATATGGCTGGGCGCGGCACGGATATTCAATTGCACGACGAAGCCCGCGACAATGGCGGACTGCACGTGATTGTATCCGAACTTCACGAATCGGCCCGTATCGACCGGCAATTGACCGGGCGGTGCGGCCGCCAAGGTGACCCCGGGACGTACCGCCATTACATGTCACTGGACGACGACATTCTCAAAACCGGACTTGGTCCAGCCGCGGCGGCACGAATCAAATCCAAAGGCATTCATCGTCGCGG
>JBFILF010000440.1:0-4767 GCA_041599835.1 Pirellulaceae bacterium | reverse complement strand
TGCGCAAATTCTTGTGAATCGCAGATCGTAATGCGTCCGACGCCGATTTCCGCCAAGGCTTCTTTGACGGCGCGCAGCTTGGTAGGCTGAATCACCGCAATGATCAGTTTCATGTTTGATGGTCGAGCCGGTTTCGTTGAATCTGCACAACGCCCATGCGGCGCTTAGGTTTTACACTGCTCATCTGGGTCCAGCCAGTCCCGAGATCATTGCCCTGGGCAGCGCCGGTGGATTTAGCGGCGCGGAGTTCTGGAAAGTGCGGGCCGCCGGAACGACTTGGCTGTTGAGATGTTGGCCGCGCGAATATCGCGACCCACAGCGGTTGGTCTGGATCCACCGCGTGCTGGGTACCGCGACCGCCAATGGTTGCACTTGCCTTCCGGTTCCGCTGGAAGCGCGCGACGGAAACCCTTTTGCCGTATCCGACGGTGCGTTGTGGCAGCTGGAACCGTGGATGCCGGGGTCGGCTAGTTATTGGTCGGAACCCAATGATTCAAAATTGGTTAACGCGATGCGGAAGTTGGCGATGTTTCATCGATCGGTCGATTCGCTTCGCCAATCCGACTGCCCCTCACCGTCATTGAACCAACGGATCGATTTGCTGGACCAGTTGTGGGGGGATGAGCGACCCGAGGCCCTGCTGGCACGGATCGAAGCAGCCTGTGCCGCGCAACCGGAAAATCCGTTATTTGAATTGAGCCAGCGGGTTTGCCATCGGTTTCGGCAGCTGGCCAGCGGAGTTGCGCAGGACGCGTTGCCGCTGCGGCGGCTGGATTGCGTTTCTCAACCGATTTTGGCGGACGTTTGGCACGATCACGTGTTGTTCTGCGGCAATCAGGTTAGTGGGATTGTCGATTTTGGGGCGATGCGGATGGATACGCCGGCAGCGGATGTTGCGCGGCTGCTCGGAAGTCTGGTGGGTGATCATGAGCAAAAATGGCGGGTGGGAATGGCCGGTTATTTCGAAAACTCGGCTTTACCGGAAAATGACCGGATCCTCGTAAGGATATTTGATCAAACGACGACATTACTTTCTGGAATGAATTGGCTCCGCTGGATTTTCGTCGAGAAACGGGAATTTGGCGAGTTGAGGCCGGTGATGTCCCGGCTGGATAGAATTGTCGCGAGATTGGACGCCCTGGCCGGGACGGACCCGACAGCAAAGGATCGATAGCTATTTTGGCGTTGAGATTAATCGCTCCACCTTGCTAATCTCGCCTCCAAACCGGGACGCCGTTTGAATCGTAGAATAGAACTAGGGACAGTAGACGTGATGGAAAAGTTTGCCCGCCGGTCTGGATTGGTTTTGCTGCTGATTTTGTTCGCCAATTCGGTGTTGATGGTTGACGACGCGGCGGCACAGAACGAGAAGATCAAGCTGAGCGCGACGTACCAGGTTGAGCAAGGAACCAACCACGGGTGGCTCATCGTCAATGCCGAAATTCCCGAAGGAAGTTACATCTACGCATTAACCCAAAAAGGGACGCCGCCTCCAACCAAACTCAAAGTGGCGAAGTCGGGCCAATTCAGTTTAGTCCAAGGATTTCAGGCCAACAAAAAGCCGATCGTGATTGAAAACGACCCGATCTTTCAATCCCGTGTGGAAAAGCACAAAAACCGGGTGCGGTTTTTAGCGCCGATGAGGATTGTCCACGGAATTAACGTGGAACGGCTGCATATCGATTTAAAATTTAATGGCCAGCTATGCTCGGATTTTGGATGTTTGCCGCTAATCGACAAACCGGTCAAAGTAAAATTTGACGGCTATTATGTGGGCGCACCCACGAAAAATGACTGGTAAGCCGCGATTGACTCTGGCCAGCCCGCCCGATTTTCGAAAGAATGCTGGTTCAGGTATCTGCCCCTCGCTTTGCTTCTTCGCGCGACCCATTTCAATGACGAACCCCCGAATTGTATTTGTCGGTATCGCACTGCTGGCGCTGTTGGCAACGGCCTGGTCGACGGCGGCGGCCGGCACGCTGCTGAACGTTCCACAGGTCGTTGACGAAGTGACTTTTGAGGCGGAGTTCACTGTCGACGACTCGGGTCGGACCGGTACGTTGCGAGTTCGCGCCGAGATCATCCCGAATTGGCACATCTTTTCAATGACGGAGCAAAATTCGCAGCCCACCAGTGTGCGGATTGCTTCGGATTTCACTGGTGCGGCGATTAGTGGCGATTTCGTGCCGGATGCCGATCCGCACCTCAAAGAGTATTCGTTTTATGACCAGCCGTCCGAAGAGTATGAATTTAGTGTCACGTGGACGGCGCCACTTCAGTTTGCGGCTGACGTCGATCCAGCGACATTAAAAATTCCGCTCGTCATCAACGGCCAGGTTTGCGAGAACAACGGCATTTGCCTTCCAATTGAGAATCTGGAAATCACGGCAACTGCGGTCGCCAAGGATACAAAGTATGACGGCGAGATTCGTTTGGCCGAGTCGTACACCACCGTGCGCGGCTGGATTGAACCGCAACGGGCTCAGCCCGGTGAGACGGTCAATCTGAACTTGCAACTGGAACCCGACGCTGGTTGGCAAGTATTCCAGTATTCGCCGCGTGCCGCGACCAGTTTTAACGCCACGCTAATCGTACTGACCAAAAAAAATGACGCGAAAGTGCTGGAGACGACTTCGTCCAGTGAACCGCAATCCGTGCCGGAGGTCAGTGGTGCGGTTCACGCTCAAGCGGTGACCTGGACGACGCCGATTCAACTGCCGAAACGTGGCGATGCTGAAAGCTATGCATTTACGGGTTGGTTGGGTTTCCTATCTGTCGAGCAAACTGGGAATACCCAATCGGAACCCGTGGCGGTGGCGTTTCACTTTACGGTTGAAGCGGGCGACGGAACGGGTTCCGCCAACATTCGGTTTAGCCGACCAGACGGGGTCAGTTACGAGCGGGTCGCGGACGAAGCGTCACGGCAATATGAAACTGGCCGGCAGACCGCCGGTCCTTTTGCCGGATTTTCATTACCGGCGATATTGGTATTTGCCTTTATTGCCGGTCTGATTCTCAACATTATGCCCTGCGTGTTGCCGGTGATCGGGCTAAAAATCCTTTCGTTTGTGCAACAGGCCGGTGAGCATCCAGGCCGCGTGCTGATGCTGAATTTGACGTTTGCCGCCGGCATGATGCTGGTGTTCATGCTGCTGGCTGCGCTGGCTGCGTTTTTTAATGTCGGTTGGGGCGGGTTGTTTGAGAGCCAGACGTTTACGATCGTCATGGTCGCGGTGATCTTTGCATTCGGACTGAGCTTTTTTGGTGTATGGGAGATACCGATTCCGGGATTTGCCGTCGCTACAAGTGCCGGCAAGATGGCGGAAAGCGAAGGTTATAGTGGTGCCTTTACCAAAGGCGTGTTGACGACATTGTTGGCCACGCCGTGCAGTGGTCCGTTGTTGATCCCCGCCGTAACCTGGGCCATCAATCAACCGCCGTGGTTAACGTTTTTAGTGTTCTTCAGCCTTGGCCTGGGAATGGCGTTTCCCTACATCTTGATCGGCTTTAAACCAAGCCTGGTGGGATTCCTGCCGAAACCCGGGGCTTGGATGCAGACGTTCAAACAGCTGATGGGTTTCGTCATGATGGGCACTGCGGTCTTCTTCTTAAATTCGATTTCCGAGAAGTTGTCGATTTCGGTACTCACATTCATGGTGTTTATCGGCTTGGCTTGTTGGATGGCGGGTCGTATTTCATTGACGTCTTCATTTGGCGTGCGAGCTCGTGGTTGGCTGCAAGCGGTGGCGGTGATCGGCGTGGGGATTTTCGTATCGTTTTCCTTATTGATCCCGCAACACGAATTGGAGTGGGTACCGTTTTCCCGGCAGGTGCTCAACGAAGCGGTGGCTGACGGCAATACAGTTTTCATCGACTTCACGGCCGATTGGTGAACGACTTGCAAAGCCAACGAGGCGGTCGCCTTGAACATTCGCAGCACCAAGCAGTTTTTTGAGTCAAACGGGGTCGTGGCTTTGAAGGCCGACAAAAACGAATCGCCAGAGGTCAATGCGTTATTGAAGGAGTTGGGCAATACGGCGACGGCAATACCCTATTACGCGATTTACGCGCCGGGTTTGGACGAACCGATTCATTTCGGCGGTAACATTCTGACGGCCTCGCAAGTCAAATCCGAAGTCCAAAAAGCGCTGGATGCCGCCGCAGCGTTTACGGGTGGGAGCCAGCCCGGCAAAGTGGCGGCGTCGGCCAACTCCGACGGGCAATTCTGATGATTCGTTAACGTCGCGCCGATCTGGAACAGCGATGATCAACGATGCATACCGCGGAGCCCGAGGCTAGACAGGCACCAACTCGACCTGGCCGCCGCCAGCGGTGACGCGGCCAATAACGCGGCTGCCAATCTCGTGGCGTTTCATCGTGCGCAGCACGGTGTCGGCATAATACGGGCTGACAATCAACACCATGCCGATGCCCATGTTAAAGACGCGGAACATCTCATCCGTTTCGACCTGGCCGAGTTGTTGCAGCCATGAAAACACGGGAGGCGTTTGCCACGAAGCTGTATCGATATGCACCCGGCAATGGGACGGCAAAATCCGTTGGATGTTTTCTTTCAAACCGCCGCCCGTAATATGGGCAATGCCGTGCACAACCCCTTTGACCTTGTAATGTTTCAAGGCGTCACGGATGGCTCGCGCGTATATCGTCGTCGGCCGCAAAAGTATATCGCCGACCGATGCTCCCAGTTCCGCGACGTGTTCGTCAGTTGAGAGACCGGCCGTTTCAAATACGATCTTTCGAACCAGG
>JBFILF010000439.1:0-4782 GCA_041599835.1 Pirellulaceae bacterium | reverse complement strand
GTTGCTCGGTGCGTCTGTCATACAGCGGCACGCCCGCCCGGAGCCGGCGGCGACCCTTCGGAACCGGTTCGTTTCCTGTTGAATTTTCCAGAGACATGGACACTTCATCAGGTTGTTGTTGCATGACGCATCGTTGGAAGTTGTCGATTTCCCCGGCCGCCAACCGGCTCAGTGGCACGGTACGGATGTTCGCTGCGTCAGTGCTGTGCCGCTCGACGCGAACGATTTCTTGGAATGTGCCGTCGTCGATCATGCCAAACCCGATTGCCGAATAGTCGAGGTTGGCGCGGAGCAATCCGGCATAAATAACGGCGAGTCGATCGCGCCAAATACTTTCGTTTTCGCTGCTCACGCCGGCTTTCAAATCGATGATTTCTTGAATCGGCGGCAAGTTGGCCATGAAACGAACGTTGGTGTTAAGATCGGCGATGGCGGATTGAAGCGTGGCGCGAATTTCGCGGCCCTCCATCCGCATGTGGTCATACTGTTGTTGTTTTTCAGTTTGGCCTGCCATCCATCGTTCGACTTCTTCGGCCAGTTCGGACGCGGAAGACGGTCGGGCAAACCGATTGCGTGAAATAGCTCGCAGACAAATCGACTCCAGATCCGCGGGAACGGCTGGATTGAATTCACGAGGAGCAGGTGCATCAGTCGTTGCAATGGCTTGCAAAATTTCTTCCAACGTGGGCGACTTTTTGTCCGGGAGCCGCTTCTGTTCGTGAGGTGCCTTGCCGGTAAGGATGGAAAAAAGGATTGCGCCGAGTCCATAGATGTCAGATTTCTCGTCAACTTGGGTCAAGTCGCCGGCCGCCTGTTCCGGGGCCATATACAGCGGCGTTCCCACCACTTCGCCGGCTTGGGTTCGCGCAAGATACCCTTCGTCAAACGAGGGTCCCAGGTCGAGGTTGGATGCCAATTCACCGTCGTCAGTCAGTTTGGCCAATCCCCAATCCAACACGATCACTTGCCCGAAATTGTCGAGGGCGACGTTTTCCGGTTTGAGGTCGCGGTGGATAACGCCGCGCGAATGGGCATAAGCAATGGCCTGACAGACGCCCAGAAAGGCGTTCAGCAAGCGGCGCAAATCGATACTCACGTCCAAGTTGGCTTTTCGCCGTTCGTGGTATTCCAAAATGGCATCGGCCAGAGTCCGTTTGCCAACAAATCGCATGGCGTAAAATGGCTGCCCGGTTTTTGGATCGCTGCCGAATTCGTACAGCGGAACGACGTTGGGGTGTTCCAGGAACCCGGTTATTTCCGCCTCGCGATGGAATCGCTGCCAAGCTCGCGACGGCACCGCGGCGTTCATCTCCTTTATCGCCACGGTTCGTTTAAGTTTCTCATCGCGAGCCAGCCACACGCTGCCCAACCCACCTTCGCCCAATTTCTTGAGCAACTTGAATCGGGTGACGACTTGGCGCGTGTCGCCTTTTTCTTTCCGCGATTTGACCGGACTGGATGCGGACTTTGACGCACTGTCGATCTGGCTCAATGTTACCGATTCATACAGTTTTGAAGCGACTTCCGCTTCATGCGAATCATTGTCGCCGACGCCTTTGAGCCAATCGGCTGCTCGCTGTTCCAAATCCAGCCGTTGCGTCTCCGTGAGAATCCCGCGCTCCGACAAATACCCGCCCAATTCTCCCAGCCGGGTCGGTTGCCAAGACTGAATCAGTTCTGCCAGTCGGTCCTCGGTCACCATGCCCTGTTCCATTAAGATCATTGCCAGCGCGGTGTCGGGGCTAACCACATTCCGGTTTTCGGTTGCAAAACCCGGCGGGATCCGCTGTGATGCCCGCCGAATGGAGTCTTTCATTCGCCGTTTGGCATCTGCCGACAAGCTTGGCGCGACCGACTCATCGCCGTCCTGTGCCATTACGGCAATGCCAGATAGCGATTCCTGGATCAACCGAGAAATACGCTCAAAACTGCGCGAATCCGCACTGGTGGTAAGGTGCTCAGCGACGGCCGTGGATTCGCTGGTGGATAGCCGCTTGGCGAGGGATTTGGACAACAGCTCCGAGGCCTGTCGATCATTCAACATGGCTAGTCATCCTTTCATCGGAATACCAACGCGCACCCACACATTTCGCCAGGCCAAGTCGTGCTCGGTGGAGACGCACCCATAAGTTTGACGGAGTGATTCCCAATTCCTTGCAGATTTCTTCGGAATCCATATCTTCCATCACGCTCAACACAAATACGTCGGCTTGGCCTTGCGGCAGGCTATTCAGGCAATCTTTGACGATATCCCACAATTCACGCGCCTCAACCGCTCGCTCGCCTTCGGACTCCGGCAAGGCCCCTTTCCGCCAATTGCCGTTTTCGTCGAACAGCAACGTCGTCGGATCAGCTTCGTCATAACCGCTGGTGCCATCGTGTTTGGCCCGACGACGGACAAAATCGATGATTTTTCGTTTAAGAATCCCCAATAGCCAGCCGCGTTGAGAACCTCGCCCGGCAAACTGATGCTGGTTGCGAATTCCTGCCAGAAATGTCTCTTGTACGACTTCTTCAGAGGCGTTGACGTCGCGCAACCGCGAATAGGCGTAGCGGAATAGGTAATCTCCGTATTGGTCGACCCATTCGTCGGGACCGAAAACTTGTTCGACACTCATGCGACAAACCTTTGATCCCACCGCATCAACACGGTCCGGTTTAATTGAAATTTGTATTTGCGTCCGATTTTGCCTGGACCATTTGTGAGTGACCAGCGACTCGATGGTCCCAACCGGACGATCAACTGTACCACCGGTGTGATCTCGGATGATGGAGGCTGCGGGCTAGTTGCCATGTCGTCTCAAATACCGAAACTTAGCATTGACCGCTTTAACAACCAAACACAGTAACACCAGGTGCCCTGAATGAAGGCATCCGATTTGTTTATTTTAGCGCTGGAACAAGAGGGCGTCGAATACATATTCGGGATTCCTGGTGAAGAGAATCTGGACTTTCTCGATTCTCTTTCCCGGTCCGGCATCAAACTTATCCTAACGCGCCACGAGCAGGCGGCTGGGTTCATGGCCGCCACTTACGGGCGTTTGACCGGCAAGGTGGGAGTGTGTCTTTCCACGCTGGGACCTGGTGCAACCAACTTTGTCACTTCCGCGGCGTACGCGCAGCTGGGCGGCATGCCGATGTTGATGATCACCGGCCAGAAGCCGATTAAAACCAGCAAACAAGGTCAGTTTCAGATCGTTGATGTAGTCGACATGATGCGGCCGCTGACCAAAACCACTCATCAGATCGTCAGTGCAACTACGATTCCGTCGCGAGTTCGCGAAGCATTTCGGTTGGCTACTGAGGAACGGCCCGGCGCGGCCCACCTTGAACTGCCCGAAGACATCGCCGCCGAATCCACCGATGAACCGGTGATGCGTGCCAGTTACGTGCGGCGACCGGTGGCCGAGGAGAAATCGATTCGCTCTGCGGTTGAAAAAATTGAAGCCTCGCAACGCCCCTTGCTATTGGTCGGGGCCGCCGCCAATCGAAAATTGACCAGCCGCGTGTTGCGCGATTTGGTTCAGAAAACCGGCATTCCGTTTGTTACGACGCAAATGGGCAAAGGCGTGCTTGACGAATCTAGCCCTCTGTTTCTCGGCAACGCAGCACTGTCGGCACACGATTTTGTTCATCGCGCGTTTGAGCATGCGGACTTGATCATCAACGTGGGGCATGACGTGATTGAAAAGCCGCCTTTTTTTATGGATTGCCGCCAAGTCGACGTGATCCACGTCAATTTTTCCTCCGCACAGGTCGATCCCGTCTACTTTCCCCAGGTCGAGGTGATCGGGGATATCGCTAATAGCATTTGGCAAATATCTCATCACTTGCGACCAAACCCGCAATGGGATTTTGATTTCTTCATGACGGTTCGCGACGCGGAAGAAAATCATATGCGCCAAGGCCAGGACGATTCCCGATTTCCGGTTGGCCCCCAACGACTGGTGCATGACGTGCGACGGGTGATGCCGGGAGACGGTATCATTGCGCTCGACAATGGCATATACAAAATCTGGTTTGCCCGAAACTACAAGGCGCACGAGCCAAATACCGTGTTGCTCGACAACGCGCTGGCTACCATGGGCGCAGGGTTGCCCTCAGCGATGGCGGCCCGTCTGGTGTTTCCGGATCGCAAGGTCATGGCGATTTGTGGTGACGGAGGATTCATGATGAACTCTCAAGAATTGGAAACGGCCGTCCGGCTGAATATGCAGTTGGTCATTCTGATTCTTCGCGACAATGCTTACGGCATGATCAAGTGGAAACAGGCCAATATGAACTTGAACGACTTTGGCTTGGACTTCGGAAATCCAGATTTTGTCCAGTACGCCGAAAGCTACGGCGCCCAGGGTCATCGCGTCAGCCAAACCGACCAATTGTTTTCGGTGCTGGAATCGTGTCACAACTCGCCGGGCGTCCATCTGGTCGAAGTCCCGGTTGATTACTCAGAAAACGATCGCATTCTCAATCATGAAATTCGAGAATTGAGCGCGCAACTCTAGTTACACCCGCCAATAATACCTCCATGAATAAAACGTATCCCTTTTACCTGGCCAATCAGGCAGAATCGCCCAACAACGACCTCAACGTCACGGACAAATACACGGGCGAAGTGGTCACGCGCGTGGCCATTGCCGATCCCCAGACCATTGATCGGGCAATTGCCGCCACCGTTGAAGCCGCGCCGGCCATGCGCGAAATGCCGCCGTACGCGCGGCAAGCCGTGCTGCAACATTGTGTTGACCGGTTTAGCGAGCGTCGGGACGAGTTGGCTCAGGC
>JBFILF010000438.1:0-4799 GCA_041599835.1 Pirellulaceae bacterium | reverse complement strand
GAAACGGCCTTGCATGGCGGTCTCAACCAAACCAACATCGACCGACGCCGCGACGTCACCCGGCATTCCGCTTGTGGTCAGGCTCCTCATCGGGCTGGCGGTGTTTGGCGGACTGTTAGCGGCCATGATTATCGGCACCGAGTTTTTTCAAAACGACGCTCGACAGGAAAAAACGACGGACGAATTTGCCAACTTGTCGCCCCGCCAGCAGGCAGATACGTGGTTCGATTTGCAGCGATGGGACCGCGCCGGCAAGATTTATCAGAATATTTTGCAGGAGGATCCTTTTAACGCGCTGGCATTGTTTCGAGCCGGCTATTGTCTGCACCAGGCCAAAGAGTATGACGAGGCGATCGAGACCTATAACCGCGCAACTGACTTTAGTGAAGTGCGGTTGATTGCCCATTACAACTTGGCGTGTATCTACGCCGTTACGGATCGACCGGATCAGGCCTTGGACCATTTGCGGCAATCGATCGAGGCCGGATTTTTGACGCGCAACGGCATCACAGCCGATCCGGATTTTGCATCGCTGCTGGACGACCCGGAATTCATGCGGTTGGATTACATCGAATACCAACGAAGAAATGACTGACGTTTTGAGACGTGATCATCGCGGCGGGCCGCCAATCAGCTGCTCAAATTCTTCTTCGCCAATGACGCGCACGCCGAGCGACTGTGCCTTGGCCAGTTTGCTGCCGGCTTTCTCGCCGGCGACCAGCAAATCAGTCTTTTTGGAGACGCTGGAGGACGTTTTGCCGCCGTGCCGTTTGATCAGATCGTGAATTTCGTCGCGCGTGTAACGGGTGAGCGTCCCAGTAACGACAATGGATTTGCCGGCAAGCTGGTCGCCCCCTTCGGTTGTGGCTGAACTCAAGTGCACCATGTTCAGGCCCTGCGATTTCAAGTCCTCGACGGTGGCTTGCCCATACGGGCCGTGAAAAAATTCGTAAACACTTTCCGCGATGATTTCTCCCACTTCGTCAATGCCGCTCAGCTGTTCGGCAGTTGCCACCTGAAGTCGATCGATGGTTTGAAAATGTTTGGCCAGTATTTCGGCGACGGTGGCCCCCACGTGGCGTATCGACAGGGCGTTGAGTAAACGGGACAAATCTTGAGACTTGCTTTCCTGGATCGCCGCCACCAGCTTGGCAGCGGATCGCTGGCCCATCCGTGGCAAATCGGCGATCTGGTCTTCCGTCAATCGATAGAGATCACCGTATGATTCGACCAGGCCGCTGGAAACTAACTGGTCGACCAGCTTGTCACCGAGGCCCTCGATGTCCATGGCGTTGCGTGAGGCAAAGTAGCGAATTCGCTCCTTGACTTGAGCCTGGCAATTCATGTTAGGGCAGCGGATATAAACCCCGCCCTCGTCCTTGACGAGTCGGGTCTGGCACACGGGGCAAGTCGTGGGAAACTGATACGTCGCCAGTCGCTTTCCGGTGCGGCAATGTTTTTCCACCCGGACGATGTGTGGGATGATTCGACCGGCTTTTTCCACGACCACCATGTCGCCGACACGAATGTCCTTGCGGGCAATTTCCTCGGCGTTATGCAGGCTGGCTCGACTGACCATCGTCCGGTCAATTTCCACGGGCTCCAGGATCGCTACCGGGGTGACGGCGCCCGACTTACCGAGGTCGACGTCAATGGCGTTGAGGCGTGTTGTGGCTTCCCATTTCTCCCATTTATAAGCAATCATCCACCGGGGACTTTTGGCGGTGGTGCCCAATCGTTCGCGCTGATCAAACCGGTTGACCTTGAGCACGAGCCCATCTACTTCGAAATCCAAATCAAACAGCCGCTCAACGAGCTGCTCGCAATGTTCCATGGCCGCTTTGATCGTTTTGAATGATTCGACGTGCGGTGTGGCGGGAATTCCATAGCTGGCAATTTCACTTAGAAACTGCACGTGGTCGCTCGCCTGCAAACCTTCACATTGACCGACGCCATGCCCAAAGAATCTCAATTTCCGCTCGGCACAGACGCGCGGGTCCAGCATGGTCACCGTGCCGGCGGCCACGTTGCGCGGGTTGGCGAACAACGGTTCACCGCGTTTGGTCTGTCGTTGGTTCAGTTCCACTAGTGTCGAATTGGTCATGAACACTTCACCGCGCACTTCCAGCAGTTTCGGCACGCGATCACCGACCAACCGCAGCGGAATGTCGGCGATCGTGCGGACGTTGTGGGTGATGTCGCTGCCGATTCTGCCGTTACCGCGGGTCAGCCCCTGAACCAACAAACCGTCCTCGTAAACGAGCGACACGGCCGCCCCGTCGATTTTGAGTTCGACAACATATTCAACGGGCTTCCCCTCCAGCAGTTTAGATGTTCGCTCGCCCCATTTCAGCACTTCCTCCGTGCTAGTGACATTCTCGATCGACAACATCGGCATGCGATGTTCAATTTCGCGCAAGTGAGGGACTGGCTGTTCACCCACTCGTTGTGTGGGGCTGTCCGGCGTGACCAGTTGCGGATGTGCGGCTTCCAGTTTTTTCAACCGCTCCACCAGCCGATCGTATTCCGTGTCGCTGATCTCCGGCGCAGAAAGGACGTAATACTTGTAGTCGTGTTTGCGAATGGTGGTTCGCAACGATTCGATCTCAGCCGCCGGGTCACTCATGGGCCGTTTGCCAACCACTTAGCCATTGCATTCGGGAGCCAGCGTAACCGGCAAGTCAGCGGCACTATTGGGAATCAGGCACAGAAACTTGAGTGGTTTGTCGCCGGTATTGCGAAACTGGTGCACTTCATCGGGTTGGACAAAAACCACATCGCCCGGCCCAATCGGATGCTGCACGTCGCCCTCGTAAACGACGCCCGTTCCATCGATCACGTACACCTCATGTTCGTATGGATGAAAATGTCGCGGCGTAAATCCGTCCGGATCCACTTCAAACTGCCGCATGGCAAAATTCGGCGCGCCTTCGTCCTTACCCAACACCCACCGCACGCGACATCCACTCGCCCCCGGCAGCTCCACGGTTTTTTGATCCACGTTGTCGACATGGGTGATTTTCATGTTGGTTTACCTGTTTTTTTGGTAAGTGCCCATCGCAATGTCATCTGAAAACGGTTTCGCGGTCGCCGGTCGTCAGAAGCCAGTGCTGCGACGATTTTATACCAGCCAGCAGATGTTTTGCAGCTTGGGGCCGTTGGTGTTGTCGCCGGCGACGACCCTTGGACCCTCGGATTGTTGTTTGTGGCAAACGGCACCTGGTATATGATTTTGAGACAGACCCGACTGAACGACCGTCGCCGCGGGTGGCGAGCGTAGCGGTGCCCAGCGCGCCCACTGAAATTGGAGGGGCAGGAAGAAGATTCTGCATGATTTGCCGCATGTCCAATTCACTGCGAGACCTGCACTGGACCAGTTCAGGAACGCCAGCGGTGTACGCAAGGCGCCGATCGGCATTCGCTTGGACCGCGACAGCATGGCTGTTGGCCACGGCCTGCGCCGTTCAACCGTTGTCGGCTCAAAACGCCGGCGCGGGCAGCGAATCCCAGGACCCGGCAATTGAAATTTTTGTGCCACCGCCGCGCGAGCTGGTGCGGCCGCTGAATCGGGCCCGCGAAGCGATCGCAGACGGCAACTACCGGGACGCGGTTTCGTTGTTGGGTGAGATCTTGACGCCGCTGGAACAAGAAGACTACTTGCGGCCGCTGCCCAATCAACCGTCGGTGGCGGTCAGCCTGCACCGCGAAGCCCAAAAACTGTTGGGCCAGATTCCCCGCAAGCATCGAGTTGATTACGAGTTGAAATACTCGGTCGCCGCCCAACAAATGCTGATCGATGCCGTATCGCGAGCTGATTTTGATCAGATGGCGCGGGTCTGCCGGCATTATTTTTACACCGATGCCGGTTATGCCGCGGCCATGCTGTTGGGCCACCATTACCTGGAGTCGGGACAACCGGTTTCGGCGTCCGCTTACTTTTCTCAACTGGTCGGGCATCCCGATGCCCGCGCGGCCAGCGATCCCGAAGCTTCGGTATTGCTGGCGACGTGCTGGCTGATGTCGGGCCATCCCGACCTTGCCATGTCCGTATTGATTGACCTCAAACAGAAGACTCCGGACGGCATCGTTCATTTTTTGGGCAAACCCGAGCCGTTATTTGAAGACGAATCCGCGGCGCTGCCGTGGCTGAAGAACCTGATCGGCGATTCGGAGATCGGCAGTTACACGCCGGTCAGTCAATGGTTGATGTTTCGCGGCAATTCGCAGCGGAACGCGCAAAGCGGCACCGGATTTCCTTTGACGTTTCCGCGCTGGTACCAGCCGACGATCAATGACCCCGATCACGAACAGCTGGCTCAAAACGTTTTTCAAAAACGTCTGAACAATGGGGAATGCATCATTCCCAGCATTCAGCCGCTGGCGGTTCGACAAACCATCGTGTTCCGCTCCTTGGATCAACTGATCGGTGTCGACTTTGTCACAGGCAAACGAATTTGGCAGTTTCCGGCCTGGCAGCCCGACGCGCTGCTCAACGAAAATGAACAGGCCGAAGAGTTCCGGCGTTCCCGCACCATGGAGTGGCACGTCGATCAGCGAATCTGGCGCGATCATCTGTACGGGCAGTTCAGCAGCGACGGTGACCTGGTGTTTATTGTCGATCGACCTGGCTACGCGGACCAAACGGCGGAACGTGCGGTGTTGCCCCGTGGGGTGGTGGTCGATCATCCGTTTGGGTCGCGTGGGACGAACGAATTAAAGGCCGTCGAATTATCGCGGCAAGGCGCTTTTCGCTGGGAAATCGGCGGGCAAACGGGAGGACGGGAACCTCGGCTGGCCGG
>JBFILF010000437.1:0-4804 GCA_041599835.1 Pirellulaceae bacterium | reverse complement strand
GCCCGGCTGATTTCCAGTTTCTCAGCCATCTCGGCCAGCAATTATTTTTCTCACTCATCAATGTTTCCGTCGGGCTGCCTTTGGATCATTTTGCTGAGTCACAGCAGTTCGGGACGCGAACTCAGCATGGCGCGTTCCTTTTGCATAAACTGCCGTCGACGCTCCGAGTTTGCGATAATCCGCACGACCGGTACATCTTGCCTGACCAGCATGTCCCTAATGCAACAGACCGAACACACCGGAAATCCGAAATAGTCCTAATATCCGGCACAATCGCCACTCGATGAGATGGAGGAACCTGCTCAATCTCCATTTCCATATAGAGCTTCACAATGAAAGCGCACGTTGCATTGCTGGCCATCACTGGTTTGATTGGCTGCCTCGGCTGCCATGTCAACAAAAAACCGTGCATCACCGCCGTCTCGCTGAACAACGACGGTCACTGGGGCAAGGAAACCGGGATTCCGTTTTATTTGCCGAAACCGCTGCTGGTCATCTCCAAAAACTTTCGCAACATTGAAGAAGCTAAAGTCGGGGTGACCGATCCGGCTCCTATCCCCGGTACGTTTGACGACCAGGCCAAGTACGCCGATCTGAACGCCCGCACCAATTTCAATTTTGACGGTGGCGGTGGCGCAGACGGCGGAACCCAATCGGGCGGTGAGTTTGCCAACGGGGCGGCCAGAGGGGGCCAAGAAGTCTACAGCACATCGGGCGCGCCGGTGACACCGTTTGAGGCTCCCAGCGATGGGCTGGGCCCGGACACGTTTTATACTTATCACATCGTGTTCGTGCCCGATCTCACGCAAAAATACGGATTGCGAATTCGAGGTGGACCAGGCGAGATCCGCGCGGCCATGAACCTGGTCAACGGCTGGCAATACACCGGATTGGGTCCCTATTACTCCAAGGACAGTTCGACGGCGCAAAACATTTTGTCGGGCGGCATCGCAGCGCGACTGGGCGGTCAAGCGGCGCGAGACGTTTTGTCTGGAGTTGCCGATCTGGCAGGTGCACCTGGCGTCACGCAAACGGGCGGAGAATTTGCGGCCGACGATGCGCGGATTCAGAAATTGTCAGAGACCATTTCAACGTTGCCGGCCGGTACGTCGCAGATGGTGATTCCGGCCTTTGCGGAAATCCATGTGTACGAACCGAGCCTCGGTCCGGACGGGATGATGACGTGGATGGAAATCGCCTCGTGTGTATTCAATCGCGAATACCTGGGAGTCAAAGCGATAGAACGGGAAATATTGCCTTCAGTCACGCCGGCCGCACCTGGCGGTGCGTTGCCCGGCGGACCGGGAGGTGCCGGGGGTACATTACCTGGTGGCACGACCCAATCTGGTGGCGAGTTTTCATCCGATGCAGTGACCAAATCGGCGATCGCCGCCGTGTTTGGGGTGACGCCCGACTCGCCCGCCATTCAATCAGCCGGTGGAGAATTGCAATCGGGGGGCCAGTTTGCGACGACTCCAGCATCGGGAGCCAATCAAGTCAACGTAACGTGCGGCGCTGGTTGCCAGAAACCGTGTTGCGCGCCCCCGAAACAGCACGTCGGCCTTTTTTCGCACCTGTTTAAGCATCGCGAAAACGCGAAAGTTCAGCGGCGCGTGGTCAGTTTGCCAGCGAGCGGCGCCGCAAATTTGCGATTAGAAAACGTGCTCCCAACCAGCGGTAATTCTGGCGGAGGCGTCAATGACCCGGGCGTCGGCGGCATTCTGTCCGGCGGTGGTGGCGGCGGTTAGCAAGGCGCGGCTAGTTGGATTTTTTCCGCCGCGAAGTTGACTTGCGCTTAGCGCGTCGTTTCTTGGCCTTTTTGGGCTTGGCAGGTTTCGGACTGACCGACCTGGCGGCGGCCGCTTTCGTCTCCTCGGTGGGCGATTGATCCAAAAAGCCTCCCGGCAATGGCTCGAGTTTTGCGGCCATAGGGGCGGAACGTTCGGCCAGTGCCCTTGGGCGGCTGGCAGATGGAGGTTCGCATGCTTCTGCCAAACGGTGAAACGTCATGGTGGCGGCATCCAAAAGAATTCGTTCAATCGCCGTCGGATTGGGTTTGTCGCTAATGGATTGCACAAACCGAATCAAATTCAACAAATATTGTTCCGTCGGGTCGCCAGCAACCGGCGTCGCTGCAACGACATCCGCCATTGGCTGGTCCAACTCGCGCAATTCCGACTCGGAGGCGGCTGCCGCAAAGTGGTGTGTGGAAACATTAGGATCGTGGATCATCGCTTTGTCCTCGGGTCGGCACGACCGACCGATAAAGTTGTTTCTATGGAAAACTCGATTGCCATTGACTGATTTCTTGCATCACGACATCTGATATTCGCAACGAAGATCCGCCGACTCCAGAAATCAAGGATGTGTGAATACCGTGAATCGTGCGGTGACCGGAGGCAGCATTATATGTCCAGAACGGACCGCCACTCATTCCCTTCACAGTTTGTACTGCGTAAACAATTCGGTGGGGGTATCCATTCAATGACTGGCAATTGTTGGCGCCAGAAATATACATTTTATTTAACGGCGGACGCGGAGTCGGTAAATTAAAGTAAGCCGCGGCCGGAAACCCTCCGACGTCGGCCTGGAGATGGCTGATCGCTGAACTGGCGGTCGCTTCGGGCGTTAGAATCATTCCCACCCGGTGATCGACGGCTTCCGGCAAGACGATAGCGCCGTAGTCAAAGGCGGACCGAATTCTCGTTGCCACCGGAGCCTTCGAATGTTGGTCATGCCAGGTTTGATTGCATCGCCACTCACTCGCCGCCATCGTGAATCTCGGTGACACGCTGCCACCAAGTGTAACGTGCAGTGCACTGGGTCGCCCATCATTCGCCAGGTATGCGCGATTGTTGACAACCCGCAAATAGTCAAACACGACGTGACCGGCGGTTAATAGAAGTCGTGGACCAATCAACGACGCAGTTCCCACCGTCACGTACCCATCGACGAAAACGGTTTTCACAAATGCGATAGCCGGAAATTTCACTGCTTCAACCAGCTGCATGTCGGCTCCGAATGTGCCCCTAAATAACGACCAATTCCCATAGTAACATGGGCGTCGATGCGAATGTCTGCCACGAATCGCCGATAAAGCAATATACTCAGGCGAGTTCAAGGGATTTTGCGGTCATGCGGCGTTGCCCACGGAATCACGACGGTAAGCAGCCGCATTCGCGGACATCTTGGCTGAAAAGTCGGCGTGAGCTAAGCAATCGGTGAGATATCTGTAGTCCTGGCGACGTCCGCTACGAAGGCACATGTAACCTACTTGTCCAATGCCGGATGCCCGTTGTCTAATCGAGGGCGCGTCACCTCCGTGGAGAACATGCCGTGAACACGACCGTTGATACCAGCAAAGTTGCCGAACGACGAACGCTGAGGTTTGAGTCGATCGACGATGGCCTGGCCGAATTGGATCGGATTGCCGAAGCCGACAAACAAGGAAATCTGCGCGCCGTTGGGAACTGGACCCCCGGCGAAGTGATGTCGCATCTGGCAGCCTGGATTGAATACGCCTACGAAGGGTTTCCGCTCAAACCGCCGCCCTTTTTCATCCGCTGGATGCTGCGATTGCGATTGAAAAAAATGCTGGAACAGGGGATGCCGACGGGTGTCAAAATTCCGGGTGTCAAAGAGGGAACATATGGAATGGAAAAAATGGACACCCAGGCCGCCGTCGAGCGGCTCAAACAGGCCTGGCAGCGACTAAAAAACCGCGAAGAGGTTAAACATCATAGTCCCGCATTCGGCATACTGAGTCACGACGACTGGATCCGACTCAACCTGCGCCACGCAGAGCTGCATTTAGGATTCTTGGTCTATTGATCGGCAAGACGCGGGAACCTCACTGCCGCGATAACATTTGAGATCGAGCGCACATGGCGATCCAGCACGACACGGAGCTTGAACAAGCGGACGCCGTAGCTTCGCCATCGGTAAACTGGCGCGGCGCCGTGTTGACGATTTCCTTTGCGACATTGTGTATCGCGTTTTTTCAGTTTCTCGGCGAACCATTGTTTCAATGGGGGCGCGGTTACCGTTGGATCGCTTCGGAAATCAGTTTCTGGATCGGCCTGGTCGTTCTGATTTTCTGGATGGGTGTCACTTCGCGATTTCCGCCCCGCGTGCGTCTGATTGGTGCCGTCGTGCCAATCGCCTTACTAACCGGTTTTTTTGCCCTGTTTCAGTTCAAACGCGACGGAGATTTGACACCGTATCGGATCGTTCCACGATGGAACTTGTCGTTGGCGGTTGTCAGCGACGAAGATATTCGCGCCGACGACACGGCCAAGCCAACCCCCGGTGGTAGCGAACCGTCGTCATCCTCATTGAATCTGGGCCCCGATTCGGCCATTGGCCAATTTTTGGGACCTGACCGGACGGGAATCGTCCGCGGTGTGACGCTGCGCCGCGATTGGGATCGACATCCGCCTCGTGAACTGTGGCGCCAGCCCATCGGGGGCGGTTTTTCGTCGTTTGCGGTGTGCGGCGATTACCTGTTCACCCAGGAATTGCGCGGCAAACACGAATTTGTGTCGAGCTACGAATTGCTCACTGGAAAACCCGTATGGCGAACTAAATCACCCGGTTTGTTCAAATCGAACTGGACCGGTGACGGGCCGCGGGCCACACCGACCATCACCCAACGACGATTATATTCGGTGGGTGGCGAAGGACGGCTCATCTGCCTGGATGCTGAAACGGGTGAGATGGTATGGACGCGCCACGTGCACCAGACTGTCGACGCCGAAAATACGAGGTTCGGCAAAAGCGGATCTCCGTTACTTATTGGCGATCG